>NZ_BAAHAR010000012.1:0-144732 GCF_054777395.1 Nocardiopsis oceani | reverse complement strand
CCTGATAGCCGCCAACCCGCCGTCGCAGCGAAGCGGGTCAAGGTGGAGCGCCAATGACGCGCGAAGCGCTCGATGGCGACGACCTTGAGGCGCGCAGCGGAGACGGCCACCATCAAGCGGCAGGAAACGGGGAAACCACCCGCACCCGCAGGAGAGCCCGGCCCACCGGTGCGAAAATCCTCCAATCCGCTGTCCCAGATCCGTGTGCCTGAACTCAGTGCCACGATTCACTTCACCTGAGAACACGCGCAGGACATCGGAAACTGTTACTCTCCCGCGGTCGGAGCGGCATCCCTCCGCCCCGCTCTCCTGCTCCCGCTCTCCTGCTCTCCTGCTCCCGCTCTCCTGCTCTCCTGCTCCCGCTCTCCCGTCCCCCACTCTCCCTCCCACTCCCACTCCCACTCCCACTCCCACTCCCACTCCCACTCCCACTGAGAGGATTGTTCACGTGACCACACCACCCCGCCGCGTCGCCTCCACCGCGACCCTGGTCCTGGCCGCCTCCGCACTGGTGGCAATGCCGTCATCAGCCTCCGTCGCGCCGTCGATCCCCGAACCTCCCGGACAGCACGAGGTGCGGTTCGCGACGTTCAACGCCGCTCTGGAACGCTCGGAAGAGGGCGCCCTCGCCGACGAGCTCGCCACCCCGGACAGCGAGCAGGCGCGCAACCTCGCGGAGATCATCCAGCACGTGCGCCCCGACGTCCTCCTGGTCAACGAGTTCGACTACGACGAAGAGGGTGTCGGGCCCCAGCGCTTCCAAGACAACTACCTGTCCGTGGGGCAGAACGGCGCCGACCCGGTCGAGTACCCGTACGTGTACACGGCCCCGGTCAACACGGGTGTGGCCTCCGGTGTGGACCTGAACGGCGACGGCGAGGCGGTCACCGAGCCGGGCAGCCCCGAGTACGCCGAGGACGCCTTCGGGTACGGGCTCTTCCCCGGCCAGTACGGGATGGTCGTGTACTCGCAGTACCCGATCGTCACCGACCGGGTGCGGACCTTCCAGAAGTTCCGCTGGGCCGACATGCCGGACGCGAAGCTGCCCACCGACCCCGAGACCGGCGAGCCGTTCTACTCCGAGGAGGCCCTGGAGGTACTGCGGCTGTCCTCCAAGAGCCACTGGGACATCCCGATCGACACCGGCCGCGGGCGCCCCGTACACCTGTTGGCGAGCCACCCGACCCCGCCGACCTTCGACGGCCCCGAGCAGCGCAACGTCGCCCGCAACCACGACGAGATCCGCTTCTGGGCCGACTACGTGACGCCCCGCAAGGGCTGGTACATCCAGGACGACGAAGGCGGCTTGGGCGGGCTCACGCCCGGGGCGCCCTTCGTCATCGCCGGCGACCTCAACGCCGACCCTAAGGACGGCGACGGACATCCCAAGGCGATGACGCAGCTGTTGGAGCACCGCGACATAGTGGACGTGCGCCCCTCCAGCCAGGGCGGACGCGGCGCCGCCGAACGGCAGGGCGGCGCCAACGACGACCACGAGGGCGACCCGAAGCTGGACAGCGCCGACTTCGTCGACGAGCCGGGCCCTGGCAACCTGCGCGTGGACTACGTGCTGCCCTCGCGCTCGCTGCCGGCGCGGGGTTCGGGTGTGTTCTGGCCGACCGTGGACGACCCGCTGTTCCGGCTGACCGGGGACTACCCCTTCCCCAGCTCCGACCACCGCTTGGTGTGGGTGGACCTGGTCCGTCCCTAGAGGTCCTTGCCTGGAGCGGGGCCGCACAAGGGGCTGAGCGGGGCCGCACAAGGGGCTGAGTGGGCCGGGCCCAGGGGCTGGGTGGGCCGGGCCGTGACGGCTCACGTGGTACGCGCGGACTCCTCCTGGGCGGCGGCCAGTCCGGCGCTGATCACGCTGTCCATGATCGCGGCGAGGCGGTCGGCGCCCAGGCGGGGCGCGTGCTCGGCCATGCGCTCGACGAGTTCGCGCTCGCGGCGCAGGTCGCGCCCGGCGAAGTAGCCGACCGGCTTGAGGCGCTGGACCTGGGCGGCGACCAGGGCGCGGCGCTCAAGCAGCTCGGCGAGCTCTGAGTCCATCTGGTCGATGTGTCCGCGCAGGTGGAGGATCTCCTCGGCGGCTTGTGGTCCGACCGGCTGCTCGGCCTGCTTCGCTACGGGGGGCGCGGGTTCGGTGTGGCGCTCGTGCACGGTGGTCCCTTCCTGGGTGCGTTCGCGGATGCGGCGCGGCCGTGCGTCCCCTGGCGAATGCGGGTCTCGGGGCGTCGGCCGCCCGAAAAGACGAAAGAGCACCGGGCGCTGCCCGAGTGCTCTATAGCCGACGTTCCCGATTCCGCCTACGTGAAAGCGGCCGACGGGTCCGTCGGCTGGCTAAACACGAAATAGCGGTGGGTCACGGGAGTGAGCGTACTACACCGAGGGGCCGCGCCCGAACCGGGCACGGCCGCCATGGACGGGACCGCGGTCACTCGGCAGCCTCGACCTGGATCATGAGCCCGGTTGCCTCTGCGGTGACCTTGCCGTGGGCGCGGATCTCACCGGCGACGAAGACCTTGCGTCCCTCGACCCGGTCCACCCAGGAGGTGATCTCCAGCGGAGTGAACAGCGGAGTGGGGCGCCGGTAGTTGACCTCGAGCTTCGCGGTCAGGCCGGGGCTGGTCTCGGCCGAGGAGACGCTGCCGACGGCCTGGTCGAGCATGGCTGCGACCCAGCCGCCGTGGACCAGTCCGGGCGGGCCCTGGTAGATGGTGTTGAGGGTGACCTCGCCGCGCAACCCCTCGGGGGTGCGGTCGAGGAGGAGGCGCGGTGCGGCCGGATTGGTCTCGCCCTCGACGATGTTGGTGATGGTGCCGACCGCGGTGCTCCCGTCTCCGAGTTCGCGGCGGACCATGGTGCCGACCTCTCGGCGGGCCACGTTGAGCCGGTCGGTGAGGCGCTCGACCGTGGCGGCGGTCTCGGCCAGCGTGTCCGAGTCGACCTCGGTGTTGGAGACGGCGTCGATGAGGCCGTTGACGCGGCTGACCAACGTGCGCAGTTCGGCGGGGAGGGAGCTGCCCTCGACGAGCGGGAGCCCGAAGGCCCGCGGGTCGGGGCTCTCGGTGGCCGGCTGCGTGTTGACCGTCATGTCTTCCTCGTCGGGTCGGTGTTGGTGCTCGGTCGGCTGCCGCGCGCACGGGGCGCGGGGCTACCGACCCCAAAACCGAATCTTACTCGGTAGTACACCGACGGGGTGCGGGCGGGCGGTGCGCTCCCCGTCACACGGATGGGAGACAGGGGCCACCGGCCACGGCGAGACCGCGGAGATCCGCCCTGATCAGCCGAGCTTGTGCTCCATGTGGAAGTGCGGGATACCGGCGTCCATGAACTCCTCGCCGTGCGCGGAGTAACCCAGCCGCTCGTAGAAGCCCAGCGCGTGGGTCTGGGCGTGGAGTTCCACCCGGTCGAGCCCCGACTCCCGAGCAAGCTCCCCGGCGGCGCGGACCAGCGCGGCCCCGGTGCCCTTGCCCCGCCCCGCAGGCAGAACGGCCATGCGCCCCAGGAGCCCGGCGCCGTCGCCCTGGTCCACCAGGCGGACCGTGCCCACCGGAACCCCGTCGACCAGCGCGAGAAGGAACTCCGACGTGGTGTCGCGCTCGTCCCACTCCTCCTCGATGGGTACCTGCTGCTCGGCGACGAACACGGCGCCCCTGATCACGAAGACTGCCGCCCGGTCGCGCTCATCCTGGACACGGCGAATCTGTGGCTTGCTCATCCGCGCAGACTACCGGAAGATCCCGCCCGGCCAGGGTCGGGCGACCGCCCCTCTCCCATGGCGAAGCGCCCCGAAGGAATCCACCGGACACGACCTAACCTGGACGTATGGAACTGCCGAGTGAGGTCCACCCCACAGTCGAGGACCCGCGAGTGGAACAGGCGCGGTACTGGCGCTTCTCCGGCCTGCCCGACACCGAACTCCTCACCGCGCGTTTCGTGACCACGACCTTCACCCGGCACACGCACCCCACGTACACGATCGGAATGATCACCGGCGGCATCGAGGAGTACTCCCACCCGGGCGGCAAGTCGCGCGTGGGCCCGGGCGGACTGGCCGTGGTCGGGCCGGACGAGGTGCACACCGGGCACGCGGGGGTCCCCGAAGGCTGGGGGTACCGGGTGTTCTACCCGGCGCCCGAGGTGGTCGCGGGCATCGGCCGTGAGCTGGGGATGCGGGGCACACCGGGGTTCACGGAGTCCGGGATCCACGCGCCCGAGGTCTCCCGGGTGCTGGTGAGGGCGCACATGGCTGCTGAGCAGGGTTCCCGGCTGGCCGCTTCTTCCCTGGCCAGGCAGGGGATCGCGATGCTTCTGCGTTCCCACGGGCGGGAGCGCGCGACGGAGGGCGGTACGCACGCGGCGCGGCCGGAGGCGGTTCGGGCGCGTGGCCTGCTGGCTGAAGGCCTGGTGGACCCGCCGACGCTGGAAGAGCTGGCCGCGCAGGTGGGGCTCGGCCCGTTCGCGCTGGCCCGGGCCTTCCGAGCGGCCTACGGCCTGCCCCCGCACGCCTACCTGAACCAGTTGCGGGTGGACCGGGCCCGGTCCCTTCTGGCCCAAGGACGCCGCGCGGGCGACGTCGCGGCGGAGGTCGGGTTCGCCGACCAACCGCACCTCACCCGCCACTTCCGTCGGCACCTCGGTGTACCGCCGGTCACCTACCAGCGCGCTCTGCTCGGGACCTGATTTCGGGGCCACGGTGCCTTGGGGAGGCGCAAGAACGTTCAAGACGCCCGAACCCGGCCCGCCTAGCATGGGGGAACGTGAAACTCTTCTCTCTTCTCCGTTCACCGGCGGTGCGGGACAGCCTGGGGATCGGTGTCGCCGTGGGCGCCGCCGGGCTGGCGTTCGGTACCGCCGCGGTGGCCGCCGGGCTCTCGCCCGGCCAGGCCCTGTTCCTGAGCCTGTTCATGTTCACCGGTGCCTCCCAGTTCGCCCTGGTCGGGGTGATCGCCGGGGGCGGGAACCTGGTCGCCGGGGCGCTTGGCGCCCTGCTCCTGGGTGCCCGCAACACCTTGTACGGGCTGCGCTTGGCTGATCTGCTCGGGTACCGCGGTGTGCGGCGCGCGCTGGCCGCGCACGGAGTGATCGACGAGACCACGGCCGTGACGCTGATCCAGCCGGACCGGGAGTCCGCACGCACCGCGTTCGTGACGACCTACGTGGTCCTGGGCACCTTCTGGGTGGCCACGACCCTGGTCGGGGCGCTGGCGACGGACCGGGTGAGCGACATCGACGCCTTCGGGTTGGACGCGGTGGGTCCGGCGATCTTCCTGGGTCTGCTCTGGCCGCGGCTGCGTGAGGGCGGCCCGCGTACGTGGCTGATCGCCGGGCTGGGCGCCGGACTGGCGCTGGCCTCGACCCCGTTCCTGCTCCCGGGCGTGCCGGTGCTGCTGGCCGCCTCGGCCGCCCTGCTGGTCTTCGTCGGTGCGGACGACCGGGAGAAGGGCCCGAGCCGAGGTACCGACCGTGCTGGGGAGGTGCGGCAGTGACGCTGTGGATCGCGCTGATCGCCACCGCTGTCGGCTGCTACCTGCTCAAGTACGCGGGTATGTCGGCCCCGCGACGGCTGCTGGACAACCCGTGGCTGCAACGGTTCGCCATGGCCGTTCCGCTCGCGCTCTTGGCCGCGCTGATCGCCGTCCAGGCCCTTGGCGACGGGCAGGCCTTGGTCTGGGACACCGCCCGTATGGCAGGGGTGGGCGCCGCCGTTCTCGCCCTGGTGCTGCGCGCGCCCTTCCTGTTGGTGATCGTCGCCGCGGCGGGCACCACCGCGGCCCTGCGCGCCCTTGGAGTCGGGTAGGGAACGGCTGGGAAGGGTTGTCCACAGGCGGTCCCGCCCGGCCTTGACCGGCCATGGGCCGCCTGCCAGAGTCAGCCGCATGCGCACCGGCACACCCTGGCTCCGGTGCGTGACTTGAGTGGACCTTGCGACGATGGAAGGACCCGCCTCCATGGCCCCTGCCGCACAACGGCCCCTACCCCCCACCGATACCGCAGCCCACGCGGCGGTGGAGGTCCTGGCCGCCGCCGGGATCAGACGGTGCTACACCGTCCCCGGTGAGAGCTTCCTGGAACTGGCCGACGCCATCGAGCAGCACCCGGAGATGGCCCTGGTCTCCACCCGGCACGAGGGCGGCGCGGCCTTCATGGCCGAGGCGGACGCCAAACTCACCGGGGTGCCCGCTGTCGCCGCCGCCACCCGCGGCCCCGGAGCGGCCAACCTGGCGGTGGGGGTGCACACCGCGATGCAGGACTCCACCCCCATGATCGTGTTCCTCGGCCAGGCCGAGACCGAACGGCTCGGACGCGAGGCCTTCCAGGAGGTGGACCTGACCGCCTTCTACGCACCCATCACCAAGTGGTCCACCACGGTGCACCGGGCCGACCGGCTCGCGGAGATCACCGCGCGGGCGATCCGGATCGCCACCACCGGCCGACCGGGGCCGGTGGCGATCGCCGTGCCGGGCGACCTGTTCGGTGAGCGGGTCGGGCACGGTCCCACACCGAGTCCCTCGGTGGTGCCCCGGCCACCGCTCGGCGAACAGGACCGCGGCCGGCTCGCCAACTGGCTGGCCCGCGCGGTGCGCCCGGTGATCATCGCTGGCGGCGGCGCGCGGTCGGCACGCGCGGACCTGGTGCGCGTGGCCGAGCAGTACAGCGCGGGTGTGTACGCCGCCTGGCGCAGGCAGGACGTGTTCCCCAACGACCATCCCCTCTACCTCGGGCACCTCGGGCTGGGTGCGCCGAGCGGGGTGCTGGGAGCCCTGGCCGACGCGGACGCCGTCCTGGTGGTCGGGTGCCGGATGAGCGAGACCACCACCCAGGGCTACCAGCTGCCCGAGTCCGACGGGCGCACCCGGGTGGCGCAGATCGACATCGACCCGGAGCAGGTGGGTGCCACCAAGGACGTGTGGCTGGGGGCGGTAGCCGATGCCGGAGCGGCGCTGCGGTCGCTGGCCCAGGCCCCGGTCAAGGTGCCCTACCGGGACTGGAGCGGGGCCCGCCGGGTCTGGGTGGAGAGTGCGACCATCCCGTCCCAGGCAGCGGAACACCGGGGCAACCTGCTGCATCCGTGGTCGGTGATCGCCGGGATGCGCGAGGCACTGCCAGAGGACACCCTGATCACCAATGACGCGGGCAATTTCGCTTCCTTCCTGCACCGGGGCTGGTGGTTCCGGCACCCCGACACACAGCTGGCGCCGACCAGCGGGGCCATGGGCTACGCGGTTCCGGCCGCGGTGGCGGCGAAGATCGCCGCTCCCGAACGGACCGTGGTGGCCGTGGCCGGTGACGGCGGCGCGCTGATGACCGGCCAGGAGTTGGAGACTGCGGTGCGCAACCGCGCGGCGGTCACCCTCGTGGTGTTCCAGAACGGGCTCTACGGCACCATCGCCATGCACCAGGCCCGTGAACTGGGCCGGATCGCGGGGACCGAGATCAGCGGGCCCCTGGACCTGGCGGGTTACGCCCGTTCGCTGGGCGCGCGCGGCGCCACCGTGCACACCCGCGAGGAGTTGGCGAAGGCGTTGTCCGAGGCGGTGGGTTCGGACCTGCCCACCCTGGTGGACGTGCGTACCGACCCCGAGGTGATCAGCCCGACCACCACCATGTCGGACCTGTTGGGCCTGGAATGAGCCCGGGTGGGGTGGCCGGAGTCGGCCGCCCCACCCCTGTTCGGGCTCAGGCGGTGTCCACGCTGTCGAGGTCTCAGACGGCGCCCGCCCCGGTCCGGTCTCAGCCGCTGCCGGGGCCGTCCGGGTCGGCGTTGGCTGCCGCACGCAGGGCGCGGACGACCGCGCGGATGGCGGGCCTGCGGGAGGCCTCGCTGCGCCAGAAGACGTAGACCTGCCGGACCAGCGCGGGCTGCACCGGGACCACGCGCACCCCTTCCGGCAAGGGACCGCGGCCCAGCCTGGGCATGACGGCGGCGCCGATCCCGGCCGCCACGAGGGCCAGTTTGGTCTGGTGCTCCTCGACGTTGTGCACGACGTCGGGTTCGCCGCCCCGCCCCCGGATGATGCCCAGGAGCCAGTCGTCGCAGATGGATCCCTTGGACCAGCTGATCCAAGGCAGATCAAGGATCTCGTCGAGTTCCAGGAGCTCGCGGTGGGCCAGCGGGTGGTCGTGGGGCAGGGCGATGTCGCCCACGTCCTCCATGACCGAGGCCCGGCTCATGCCCTGCGGCAGGGTCAGGGGTGAGCCGTTCCAGTCCACGACCATGGCCAGGTCGGCGTCACCGTTGACCATGGCGGGGATGCTCTCGTGAGGTTCCTCCTCGTTGAGCTCCACGCGCAGCCCCGGGTGGGCCTCGCGTAGGGCCGGCAGTGCTGTGGGCAGGAGTCCGCGCACGGCGGTGGGGGTGGCGGACAGGCGCAGGTGCCCGGTGACATCACCTCGGTGGGCCTCCAGATCTGCCTCGGCCCGGTGGACCAGGGACAGGATCCGGGAGGTGTGTTCGACAAGGAGTTCCGCGGCGTCAGTGAGGCGGACACCGCGACCGTTGCGCTCGACCAAGGGCTGGCCGACTTCCCGTTCGAGTTTGGCGAGCTGCTGGGACACGGCGGAGTTGGTGACGTGGAGTGCCTGGGAGGCCGCGCTGAGAGAGCCGTGCGCGGCGATGGCGTGGAGCACGCGGAGCCGGTCGACACTGAGCATGTAAGTAACACTAACTCAGACGTTAAGCAGTACGAAGTAGACCTAATGAATAGGTCGGGGATAGAAACGTCCCATGTCCACTCCCCGCAGCACCGCACTGCGCAGTACCGACCTCCGCGGCACCACGGCGCTTTCCGGACCGGCCCGTTCCCTGCTCACGGGTTGGCGCGCCAAGTTCGTACTTCTCGCGCTCATCTGGGGCATGAGCTTCGTCGTGATCAAGATCGGCGCCGAGGTCCTGGCCCCCGTCCAGCTCTCGATGGCCCGCATGGTCACCGGCGCCCTGCCCCTGCTGGCGTTCCTGCTGCTGCGCGGCGGGCGCCTGCCGTCCTCGCCGCGGCTGTGGGGGCACATGTTCGTGGCGGCGCTGCTGCTCAACAGCATCCCCTTCACCCTCTTCGGGTACGCGGGGCAGCTCATCCCGTCCGCCCTGATGGGGATCGTCAACGCCTCGACACCGCTGTTCGGGGTCGTGTTCTCGATGCTGATCCTGTCCGACGAGCGCCCGGACCGCGCCCGCGTCGTGGGCCTGATCATCGGCTTCCTCGGGGTCCTCACCGTCTTCGGGGTGTGGAACTCACTGGGCGAGGTGTCCGTGCACGACGGCGACGCCCTGCGCGGGATGCTCTTGGTGGTGGGCGCCACGGCCTGCTACGGGATCGGCACGCCCTACCTGCGCAGGTTCGTCGCGGGCAGCCCGCACACTGCCCTGGAACTGAGCGCCCTGCAGCTGCTCCTCGGCGCGCTGCCCCTGGTTCTGCTCACCCCGCTGGTCAGCGACCTGCCCACCGGACTGACCTGGCAGGTGGTTCTGGCGGTCAGTGCGCTGGGCGTGTTCGGCACCGGGTTCGCGTACATCCTCAACTACGCGATCGTCCGGGCCGCGGGGGCGACTGTCGCGACCACGGTCACCTACGTGGTGCCGGTGGTGGCTGTCACCGCGGGCATCGTCCTGCTCGGCGAGAGCCTGAGCTGGAACCAGCCGCTGGGCGCGGCCGTCATCATCCTGGGAGCGGCCTTGTGCCAGCGGATCCTCCGCGTCCGCCCCACCCCACCGTGATCTTGCCCCTGTCTCCACTCTCGATCGCTCGGGGTGGAGACAGGGGCAAGATCATCGGGGGGAACGGGGCTGGTCAGTCTTCTCGGAGAGTTTCCACGGCGGATTCCAGGTCCTCCGGGTAGGGGCTCGAGAACTCCACCGGGCGGCGCTCGGTGGGGTGATCGAAGCCCAGGCGCACCGCGTGCAGCCACTGGCGGCGCACGCCCAGGCGCTCAGCCAGGTTCGGGTCGGCCCCGTAGAGGTGGTCGCCCACGCAGGGGTGGCGCAGCGCGGACATGTGCACCCGGATCTGGTGGGTACGACCGGTCTCCAGCTTGATCTCGAGCAGGCTGGCGGCCCGGAAGGCCTCCTGTGTGTCGTAGTGCGTCACCGAGGGCCGCCCTCCGGCGACCACGGCCCAGCGGCCGTCGCCGGCGGGGTGGCGGTCGATCGGCGCGTCGACGGTGCCGCAGAACGGGTCCGGGTGTCCCTGGACCAGCGTGTGGTAGCGCTTGTCGACGGTGCGCTCCTTGAATGCCCGCTTGAGCACGCTGTAGGCGATCTCGCTCTTGGCGACCACCATGAGTCCGGTGGTGTTGGCGTCCAGGCGGTGCACGATGCCCTGGCGTTCGGCCGCTCCGCTGGTGGCCAGCTGCACCCCGGAAGCCAGCAGGCCCTCGAGGACGCTGGGACCGATCCAGCCGACCGTCGGGTGCGCGACCACGCCGACCGGCTTGTCCACCACGATGATGTCGGCGTCCTCGTGCACGATGCTCATACCCGGCACGGCCTCGGCGCGCGGAACCGGAGCGGTGGGCGGCGGCGGGAGGGTGACCTCCAGCCAGGCACCGGCCTGCACTCGGTCGGATTTGCCGGCCTCGCTGCCGTCGAGGAGGACGCTGCCGTCCACGATCAGCTCCGCGGCCCGGGTCCGGGAGAGCCCGAACATCCGGGCGATCGCAGCGTCGAGCCGGTCGCCTTCGAGACCGTCCGGGACGGGGAGGCTCCTCGTGTCGCTCATGCGCCCTTCCCCTTGTCGTTCTCGTCACCGTCGTTCTCGGTGATGTCCTGCGCGCCGATGTCCAGTCCGGAGGGGTCGTCGGTCGCGGTGGACTCACCACTGTCCGCGGCCCCCGCGTCCCTCTCGGCCCCGGCGTCCCTCTCGGCAGCTGCGTTCTCAGCCGCTGCCTGCTCGGCCACCTCGTCGGAGACCATCGTGCCGTCCAGGTTGAGGCCTTTGAAGGTCAGCACAACCACCAGGCAGGCTCCGACGACCACGCAGGAGTCGGCGATGTTGAACACCGGGAAGTCGCCCACGCTGATGAAGTCGACAACGGCGCCGTGGAACGGGGCCGGATCACGGAAGAAGCGGTCCACGAGGTTACCCGCGGCCCCGCCCATCATCAGGCCGAGCGTGACACCCCACCACAGGCTGCGCACACGCCAGCCGATGTAGCCGATCGCGAGGACCACGACAGTGGCGATGCAGGTGAACACCCAGGTGTAGTCCGTGCCCAGCGAGAAGGCGGCCCCGGTGTTGAACACCAGGGTGAACTGGACGAAGCTGCCGATGACGTCGAGGCGTTCCCCCGGGGAGAAGGCCGCCAGCGCCCATTCCTTGGTGGCGAAGTCCGTGACGATCGCGGCGAGCGCGACCAGCACCAGGACTACGTACCTGCGCGGCCGAACGGCTTTGTTGTCGGTCGTGGTCATGTTGCTGTCCCCGGAGGGCTCTACCTCAGTCAGCGACGCTCCTCGCGCTGTTTGCAGGTGACACACAGGGTGGCCTTCGGAAATGCCTGGAGACGTGCCTTCCCGATGGCCTGCCCGCATGACTCACAGACCCCGTAGGCCCCCGCGTCCATCCGTTCGATCGCCCGCTCGCTCATGGCGAGCAGGTCACGAGTATTGTAGGCCAACGCCAGGTCGTGCTCGCGCTGGAAGGCCTTGGCGCCGGTGTCCGCTGGGTCGTCACCCGCCCCCTCGACCGGGTCGTTGAGCCGCTCGGCGAGTTCGTTGTCGGTATCGCGCAGCTCCTCCCGCTGCGCCGCGATCTCGCTCTCCAACTGGTTGCGGACCTCTGCGACCTCTTCCGGGGTCCAGGGATCCTCCCCGGGACGGACCGGCATTCGCGCCGCTTCGGTGGCCTTCATCGCACTCCCCCTCCGCACGTCCCACGGCCCTAGCCCCCCGCCCGATCTGCGGGGCCTCCCGTTTGCTCAGCCGTGAGTGGTGCGGCGAAGCCTAGGCAATCCTCTCCTCCAAGGCAATGATCCGGGCGGTGCGGTGCACACGCCGGAGCCTTTGGGGCGTCAGGGTTACAGGGCCGCTCACGGGGCGTCAGGGGCCCTTACCCAGCGCAGGAACGCCGGTACAGGATGGTGGGCAGCACGACCGTTCCGCGCAGGAGCGCTTCGTCCATGACGAGCCCGGTGTCCCGCCACCCCTGGTTCTCGTAGAAGCGCCGGGCGCGGGTGTTGGCCGTCAGGACCCGCAGGACTGCTTGGTCGGCGGGTCCCTGGGCCATCACCTCGTGCAGGGCCTCGGCCAGCTTCCGGTTGGTTCCGGTTCCCCAGACCTCGGGCACCGAGTAGAAGGTCTCCAGGTCGACCACGGTGCGGCTGTCGTCCTCCGGGTCGGGGCCCGGCACGAAACCCGCGAAGGCCACCACCCCGGTGTCCTGCTCGGCGAGGAGGACACCGGCGCCGGGTTCGGTCAGGTCTCCGGCGAGGCGCCTCGACCAGACCCCGCTGAGCCGCTCCGGGTCCAGGTTCTCCAACGCGTAGTCGGGAATGATGCCGCGGTAGCCGGCCTGCCAGGAGCGGACATGGACCTCGGCGATGGACCGGGCGTCTTCGGGGCGCGCCACACGAATCGTCATGCCGCCCATCCTCACCACCGTGCCCCTCGGTGGACAGGGGTTGACGACCCCTGTCCCGAAACGGCCACTCCGACGAGCTCACCCCACGGCGGCGAAGCCCCCGTAGTCCTCCGCCAGCAGTGCGAGGTGGGTCTCGTCGAAAACCGCCGGGCCGCCGTGCGGTCCCGTCAGCACCTCGATGACCCAGTCCGCGTCCTCGGCGTCGTCCTCGCCCGCGAGCATGTCCCGGTGCACCAGGCAGGGTTCGTAGCCCTGCTCCAGGAGCTGCTCGGCCAGCTCGTCCGCGTCTTCGCGTTCGGACAAGGTCACCAGGACAGCACCCCGTGTGCGCTCGGCCATGACCGCCCCCTCCGTCATCCGCGGCACGCTTTGCCGCACTGCGTTATCCTGAACCTGTGTCGATGGGGACGAGTAGCGCTGGCCCCGACCGGACGGACACAGCCTAGAGGGGGCTGGACCGGCCTAGCGACCCGGGGACGGTGCGAGCCCGGGGGTACGACCAGTGCGAAGATCACCCCGGAGCCGCCGGAAGAACAGGTGCCCCGCCAGACGCGCGGGCACCCCAGTAGAACCGGCAAGAACTCAACGAAGCGGGATCCGTCGCCCCACCGCCCAGCGGTCGCGGTATCGGTTCCAAGGAGGGTGGTACCGCGGGGCTGAGCCTCGTCCCTCCGTCAGGAACACCCCTGATGGAGAAAGGTACGACGGTGACCGACGACCCCCGGCCCGAATCCCGCGCGCTGCCCCAGCTGCCCGCTCAGATCGACCTGCCCGCGACGGAGCGCGAGATCCTCGGCCGCTGGTCGAAGGAGAACGTCTTCGAGCGCTCGCTCGACCAGACTCGCGGCGGCGAGAACTGGGTCTTCTACGAGGGCCCGCCCACCGCGAACGGCCAGCCCGGCGTGCACCACGTCGAGGCGCGCGCCTTCAAAGACGTCTTCCCGCGCTTTCGCACCATGCGCGGCTACCACGTCGACCGCAAGGCCGGCTGGGACTGCCACGGCCTGCCCGTCGAGGTCGCCGTCGAGAAGGAACTCGGCCTGAGCGGCAAGAAGGACATCGAGGCCTTCGGTATCGCCGAGTTCAACGACCGCTGCCGCGAGTCCGTCCTGCGCAACGTGGACGCGTTCACCGCCATGACCGAGCGCATGGGCTACTGGGTGAACATGGACGACGCCTACCGCACCATGGACCCCCAGTACGTGGAGTCCGTCTGGTGGGCGCTCAAGCAGATCTGGGAGAAGGGACTGCTGGTCCGCGACTACCGGATCAGCCCCTACTGCCCGCGCTGCGGCACCACCCTCTCCGACCACGAGCTGGCCCAGGGCTACGAGACCGTCACCGACCCCTCCGTGTACGTGCGGTTCCCGGTCACCTCCGGCCCGCTGGCCTCCCCCGAGCACCCGACCTCGCTCCTGGTGTGGACGACCACCCCGTGGACCCTGGTGTCCAACACAGCCGTGGCCGTGCACCCCGACGTGGAGTACGTGGTGGCCACCAACGGGGACGAGCGACTCGTCGTCGCCGAACCCCTGTTCGAGAAGGTCCTCGGCGAGGGCTGGGAGCTCACCGGTGAGCGCTACGAGGGCGACGAGATGGAGCGCTGGACCTACCAGCGCCCCTTCGAGATCGCGCCCTTCGACGAGCCCGCGCACTTCATCGTGCTCGCCGACTACGTGACCGTCGAGGACGGTACGGGTCTGGTCCACCAGTCCCCCGCCTTCGGTGCCGACGACATGACGGTCTGCCGCTCCTACGGCCTGCCCGTCGTCAACCCGGTCCGCGCCGACGGGACCTTCGAGGCCGAGCTGCCGCTCGTGGGCGGCGTGTTCTTCAAGACGGCCGACAAGACCCTCGTGCGCGACCTCAAGGACCGCGGCCTGCTCTTCCGGCACGTGGACTACGAGCACTCCTACCCGCACTGCTGGCGCTGCCACACCGCGCTGCTCTACTACGCGCTGCCCTCCTGGTACATCCGCACCACCGCGGTCAAGGACGAACTCCTCGCGCAGAACCAGGCCACCAACTGGGTGCCCGAGAACGTCAAGGAGGGCCGTTTCGGCGAGTGGCTGCGCGGCAACGTCGACTGGGCGCTGTCCCGCAACCGCTACTGGGGCACCCCGCTGCCGATCTGGGAATTCCCCGACGGCCGCCAGATCTGCGTGGGCTCCCTCGAGGAGTTGAGCGAGCTCAGCGGCCAGGACCTGTCCAACCTGGACCCGCACCGCCCCTACGTGGACGACGTCGTCATCCCCGACCCCGACGCCGACCCGTCGCTTCCCGAGGAGGAGCGTGTCGCCCGCCGCGTCCCTGAGGTGATCGACGCCTGGTTCGACTCCGGGTCCATGCCGTTCGCCCAGTGGGGCGCGCCGCAGTACAACGAGGAGACCTTCCGGGCCAACTTCCCGGCCCAGTACATCTCCGAGGCGATCGACCAGACCCGCGGCTGGTTCTACTCGCTGCTGGCGGTGAGCACCTTGGTGTTCGGCCGGAACTCGTTCGAGAACGTGGTCGTGCTCGGCCACATCCTCGCCGAGGACGGCCGCAAGATGAGCAAGCACGTCGGCAACGTCATGGAGCCCATCCCGGTCATGGACCAGCACGGCGCCGACGCCCTGCGCTGGTTCATGCTGGCCAGCGGCTCCCCGTGGAACGCCCGCCGGGTCGGCCACAGCGTGCTGGAGGAGATCGTCCGGAAGGTGCTGCTGACCTACTACAGCACCGTCTCCTTCTTCACGCTGTACGCCAACGCCGGTGCGGGCTGGGACCACTCCAAGCTGGCCGAGGCCCCGGCGCCGCAGGACCGTCCGATGCTGGACCGGTGGCTGCTGTCTGAGCTCAACGAGGTCGTCCGCGACGTCACCGACGCCATGGACAACTTCGACACCACCGGTGCCGGGCGCCGCCTGACCGCCTTCGTCGACGACATCTCCAACTGGTACGTGCGCCGATCCCGCCGCCGGTTCTGGGGCGGAGCCGAGACCCCCGAGGGCGCTTCGGCGTTCGCGACCCTCTTCGAGGCGCTGGAGACCGTCACGCTGCTGATGGCGCCGATCGTGCCGTTCCTGACCGACCACGTGTGGTCGGCGCTGCGCCGCCCGGAGTCCGCGGACTCGGTGCACCTGGCGCCGTGGCCGGAGGCGCGCGAGGACCTGATCGACCCGGAGCTGTCGACGAACATGGCGCTGACCCGCCGCCTGGTGGAGCTGGGCCGGTCCGCCCGAGTGGACTCGGCGATGCGTACCCGGCAGCCCCTGGCCCGTGCGCTGGTGGGCGCCCAGGGCTTCGCCGACCTGCCGGAGCAGCTGCGCAACCAGGTGTCCGACGAACTCAACGTGCTCCGTCTGGACGCTCTGTCGTCGGTGGGCGGCGACCTCGTGGACTACGTGGTCAAGCCGAACTTCCGCGCCCTGGGCAAGCGGTTCGCGAAGCGCACGCCGCTGGTGGCCAAGGCCATCCAGGCCGCAGATCCGGCAGCATTGGTCGAGCAGGTCCGCGAGACCGGCTGGACGCAGGTGCGGGTCGAGGACGAGGCGGTCGACGTGAGCGCAGACGAGGTCCTCGTCACCGAGCAGCCCCGGGAGGGCTGGGCGGTGGCCTCGGAGTCCAGTGAGACGGTCGCCCTGGACCTGGACCTCACTGCGGAGCTGCGCCGCGCCGGTCTCGCCCGCGAGATGGTGCGGATGCTCCAGGAGGCCCGTAAGAACAGTGGGCTGGACGTGTCGGACCGCATCCACGTGTGGTGGACCGCCGAGGACGAGTCCGTCCGGCAGGCCCTGTCCGAGCACGGTCAGATGATCGCCGGCGAGGTCCTCGCCGACGCCTTCGTGGCCGGAACGGGCGAGGACGCCCCGCACTCCGCCGAGTCGGAGGAGTTCGGGGTGGCGTTCGCCTTCCGCCGGGCCTGATCCGCTGTGCCGATCGGGGGTGCTGCCGTCACACCGGCGGCGCCCCCGGATCATGGTGGTGCGTCCGGCTAGTCGCGGGTGAAGACCGCGGTCTCCTCAGCGTCCACGTCTTCGCGATCCGTGTCCTCGGACCGTGTTTCCTGGGGTTCCGCACCCGCGGCCGGGGCGTCCCGCTCCGGCTCCTGCTCGGATTCCGGCTCAATCCCCGGCTCGTCCTCAGCTTCGGAGCCCCCGTCGAGGATCGCGGCGAAGGCCAGGTCCGGGGCCTCCTCCTGGTCAACCTCGTCAGCCGCCCCGGCTACTTCCTGCTCTTCCGAGTCCTCCACGGCTTCCGCAGCCTCTCCGGGAGCTTCGGGCTCGTCCGGCTCCTCAGGCCTCTCGGGCTCGTCCGGCCCCTCGGGCTCTTCCTCGACAGGCTCATCGACCACATCCGCCTCGTCGGCGGCTTCCGCCTCATCCAGGGCGTCTTCGAGCTCCTCTGCGGGTTCCGCCGTATCCTGCGGGGTTTCCTCATCGACCTCGTCGGCGATTTCCTCGGCGTCCGCTTCGGGCTCGTCCGGCTCGTCCGGCTCGTCCTCGGATTCGTCTTCGTCGAAGGCTTCGGGCTCCGCGGCCAGAGCCTCGACCGGCTCCTCCTCGGGCTCCTCCACGGGTTGCTCGACGGTATCGCCCTCGTCAGTCTCGGCCTCCTCGGCCGCTACCGGGGTGTCTTCGTCGCTCTCCGCGGGCGTCTGCGCCACGGCTGCCTCGTCGGACTCCTCGAACGCCTCGTCCTCGGCCTCCGGCCCCTCGACGGGCTCCGCTTCGGTCTCCGGCTCAGCGGCGACGTCCGGGTCCGGGTCGGCCGCCGGTTCAGGGGCGACTCCCAGTTCGGCTTCCGGACCGGTCTCGGGTTCCGGATCAGCGTCGGCTTCCGGATCCGGTTCGTCCGGGGTTGCGGACTCGAAAACGGGTTCCGGCCAGTTCCCGAGGGTGGGGGTCTCCCACCGGGGGACCACGAACTCCGAGTCCTCTTCGCTCTCCGAGTCCTCTACGTCCGCTACGTTCTCGTCCTCGCTGACGGGTTCGGGCCCGTCGGCGAGGGGCTCCGAAACAGCGGCTTCCCGCACCGGCTCTTCGGCCGGTGCGGGTGCGCGCCCAGACTCCTCCGGCTCCCACTGCTCTTGTGCCGGTACCGTGCCGATCGCCGTGGCGGCGGCTGGCACGGGGACGGACGACTTCCCCAAACCGTCCGTCCGTTCCGTGTCCGATCTGCCCTCACCGAACCGGCCCTGGATGATCGCGGCCAGCAGGAGAAGGACGCTCAGTCCGCCGAGTCCCAGGCCGATGTACACCAGCAGGGTTTCAGCGAACACCAGGGCAGCAGCAATGGCGGCAATGGCCGCCAGCACCGCCACGGTGGCGAGAAGGCTAAGGATCACGGGTCGACCAGGGCCTTTACACGTGTTGAGCCGGAGTCTTCAGTTGTTCGGAGCAGCATGCCGCTTGATGAGTTCAGCGACGCTCGTGCGGAGCTTCGCCCGGGTGGAACCCCCCGTGCTGAGCGGGCTCGGGCTGACCGAACGGGTTGCCGCCGGGGCCCTGCTGCTGAAGAGCGGGGGTGCCACCGGTCTGCGGGGCCATCGTCTGGAAGCCGCCCGTGGTGTTCGGGTTGGGCTCAGCCGTCTTGCCGTCATCGTTGAGCTCACGCAGCTGGCGCTCGAAGTAGTCCTTGAGGCGGCTGCGGTACTCGCGCTCGAAGTCCTTGAGCCCGTTGACCTTGTGCTCCAGCTCCTCACGCTGCTGGACCAGGCTGCCCATGACCTGACGGTGGCGCTCCTGGGCGTCACGGTCGAGGTTCTCCGAGCGTGCGCGGGCCTCACCGATGATCTGGTCGGCCTGGCGGCGCGCCTTGCCGAGGATGTCCTCGGACTCGTGGCGGGCGCGGCCGAGGGTCTCGTCCGCCTCGCGGCGGGCATCGGAGATCGCCTGATCGGCGGTCTGCTGGGCGAGCGCCAGGACACGGGCGGCCGTGTCCATGTTCTCCTCGCCGCCCATGGCCAGGTTGCCCCCGGTCATCGCGGCCATCTGGGCCTGCGGGCTCTGAGCCTGGGGCTGGGGCTGCTGCGGCTGCTCGACAGGCTGCTGCGCCTGAACGGGCTCCGGCCGCATCTGCTCCATCTGCTGCGCGGCCTCGGGGGCCTGCTGCTCCTGGGGCTGCTGGAAGTCCTGCATACCCGCGTTGGGGACCTTGCCCCGCAGGCACTCGGCGAGCTTGCCGCGCAGTTCTTCGTTCTCCTGGATCAGTCGGTCCAGCTCAGACTCGACCTCGTCGAGAAAGGCGTCGACCTCTTCTTCGTCGTACCCCGGTCGAAGCCGGGTCGTGCTGAACTGCTTGTTCCGCACATCGGCGGGTGTCAGCGGCATGTTCGTCTCCTTGGCGCGCTTGGAGTCCGTCCGTAGGGACGCTACCTGATCGTGACCTTACGGCAATCCAGATCATGACCAAGACCACATATCGGAACCAGGGGGTACATAGTCCCCCCGACTCTCCTCTATCCCATGCTGACCATCAAGCTCCCCAGAATGCTCTGCAGGATGATGATGCCGAAGAAGAGGACCAGCACACTCAGATCGAGTGCGATGCTCCCCAACCGGATCGGCTTGATGAACCTTCGCAGGAACCTCAGTGGCGGATCGGTGATCGTGTACACGATCTCAGCGAGCACAAGCACGAACCCGGTGGGCCGCCAGGTCCGGGAGAAGGACTGCACCATCTCCAGGACCACCCTCGCTATCAGCACGAAGACAAACAGCTGCAGCAGAAGTGACAGCACTGACAGGACCATACTCACGGTCGTTCCCCGACCCAATCTCTGGACAAATGTGATGATCTAGCTCTGATTGAAGAACCCTCGCTCGGCGATCCGCGCCTTGTCTTCCGCGGTCACCTCGACGTTGGCCGGGGACAGCAGGAACACCTTGTTGGTTACGCGTTCGATACTGCCATGGAGACCGAAGATCAGGCCAGCCGCGAAGTCGACGAGACGCTTGGCGTCGCTGTCGACCATCTCGGTCAGGTTCATGATCACCGGTGTACCTTCCCGGAAGTGCTCTCCGATCGTACGCGCCTCGTTGTAGGTGCGCGGATGGAGCGTTGTGATTCGAGCCAGGTCGGCCATCGAAGCAGAGGCCTTCGTGGCGGTAGCACCGCGTCGCTCACCCGTTCCCAGGTAGTCGCCGGTGTCCGTCACAGCCTCGCCCCGTGTTTCCTCGCCTCGCAGAGTGTCAGCGTCGCGGTCACGCTGTTCGTCCACGCCATCGTCGAAATCGTCGAACTCATCATATTCGTCCGCATAGCGGTGATCGTAACGGTCGTCCTCCACGAGGCCGAGGTAGACCGCCATCTTGCGCATCGCGCCGGCCATCTCATGCCCTCCGTCGTCCCCGCGGCCTCAACCGCAGCCGACTCCTTCGTCTTCGGCCGCTGTGCCCCGCGCAGGCGGGTTGTTCGTCCATTCGGGCGAACGCCACAGACAGGCCCCAAGGTCTATGTGGGGACATTACCCCACGATCGGTCCCCGAGAGCCGAGCAACGCCGTACCGAGGCGCAGGTGTGTCGCGCCGCGCGCAACGGCCGCTTCGAGGTCTCCGCTCATCCCCGCCGAGATCACTGTGGCCCGAGGGTAGCGATCCCGAATGCGCCCTGCCACTTCGTCGAGTCGGGCGAAAGCGTCATCGGGGTCACCCTCCAGGGGGGCCACCGCCATCACTCCGCCGAGGGTGAGCGCCTCGTGCTCCTCGATGCGCTCCGCGAGTTCGAGAGCGTCACTCGGGTCGACTCCCCCGCGCGGGCCGATGACCCCGGCCTGGGAATCGGTGTCCAGGTTGACCTGGACCAAGCAGCTCAGCTGCCGCCCCGACGCGGCCGCCCGGTCTCCCAGGGCCCGGGCGAGCTTGGCCCGGTCGACCGAGTGCACGATGTCCGCGTAGGAGGCGACCGACTTGGCCTTGTTGCTCTGGAGCTGACCGACAAAGTGCCAGGTCAGACCGAGATCAGCGGTCTCCGCTGCCTTGGGCGCGGCCTCCTGGTCACGGTTCTCCCCGACGTCGGTGACTCCGAGCGAGGCGAGAATACGCACATCGCTGGCCGGATAGGTCTTGGTCACCGCGACCAGCGACACCTGAGCGGGGTCGCGGTCGGCCTTCTCACAGGCCGCGTCGATCCTGGCCCGCGTCGCCGCCAGGTTGGCGCGGATCTGCTCGGTGCGCGCGGGGTCGGAGTGTGACACGGGAGTTCCTTCTGTTGACTGCTGCGGCTTGAGTGGCCGGATGCGGCCGAAGTGTCCGGGTTTTCGGAAGTGGTGCGAAGTTTCGGGAGGGGTTGGCAAGGGCGGGTTCTGGGATTCTTCAGAGGTTCCGGGGGCCGGAGGGACCTCAGGTACGCCAGAGGAAGGAGGCGAAACGTCCAGTGGGCGCGTGCCCCCGGTGCGAGAAGAGTTCGTCGCTCTCCAGTGTGCACCGCCCGTCCGTAGTGATGTCGCTTACACCTGAACGGCGCAGTTGGGCGGTGACCGCGGCGAGCATGTCAACCCCGGTGGTGCCCTGCCGGGTGGTGGAAGCCGCCTCGGGGACGTGCTCGGCCGTCTCGGCCTGGAGTTCGGGAGGTACTTCGTAGCAGCGACCGCAGATGGTCGGTCCGAGGAAGACGCTGAGGGAGGCAAGGCGGGCGCCCTGGGCGACCATCGCCTCGACCAGGTTGACGGCCACCCCGTGCGCGGTGCCCAGACGGCCCGAGTGGGCCGCGCCCAGCACCCCTGCCCCGGCGTCGGCAGCGAGGACGGGCAGGCAGTCCGCCGCCATCGAGGCGAGGACCAGGTCCGAGCGGGTGGTCACGACACCGTCGCAGGTGCCGGCGGCACCGGGTTCGGTGGCCACGAGCACGTCCGCGCTGTGGACCTGGTTCATCCACACGACCCGACCGATGTCGAACCCGAAGTCCTCTGCCGCGCGGGCGCGGTTGGCCAGGACCCTCTCACGGGTGTCACCCGTCCCCAGTCCCAGGTTGAGTGAGTCGTACGGCGGCTGACTCACCCCGCCCTTGCGTTCGGTGACGGCGGCACGGACTCCGTGCCCCAGGTCGATGACGTTGCCCATCGGCGCGACGCGGTCCTTCCCTCGGCCCACGCGGGGAAACTGCCGTCGGGCCCTTGCTCCGAGGGCAGCTTCTCCGGGGGCAGCGACGGTCCCGCCACGCGATGCGGCGGGACCGGCTGACACGTCGATGGTACCGGGGCTCCGGCGGCGAGTTACTTCAGGAACTCCGGAACGTCGAGGTCGTCGGGGTCGTCGAAGATCACGCGCCGCCGAGGCGTGGGAACCTCTCCGCGGCGCTCGGAGGAGTCCGAGACCGCGTGGATGTGGCTGGGCTGTGCTTCCTGCTCGGCCTCCGGCTCCGAAGCGAACGGCTCCTCAGGCTGAGCGGCCTGCACCTCCCGCTCCGCCGGCTCGGCCACCCGGTGGGAGCCCGCGTAACCGTTGCCCTGGGCCTGTTCCGGCGCGACGGCGGGCCGCTCCGGTTCGATGTGCTCCCGGGCCTGCGGCGCCGGCTCCGCCTGAGGCGCCGTTTCCGCCTGAGGCGCCGTTTCCGCCTGAGGCGCCGTTTCGGCCTGCGGTGCCGGTGCCGACTCGGGCTCCGGGCTGGCCGGCTCCGGAGCGACGGACGGCTGCACCGGCGGCATGGCGGGCCGCGGTGCCTCCTGGGCGGGCTGGGACGGGCGGGACGGAGCGATCCACGGCATGCTGGTGGCCGGCGCCCCGCTCGCGTCTTCGGTGGACGGCGCCGCCTTGTCCGACGGCCCCCCCTCACCGGACGTGATGCCTGCCGTGGGGGCGACGGCCTCAGGAGGGTCCACGGACTGGTGCTCCCGCACCACGGTGCCGGTGACCTCGGGCTCATCGAAGCCCGCCGCGATCACGGTGACCCGCACCTCATCGCCGAGGGCATCGTCGATGACGGCGCCGAAGATGATGTTGGCTTCGGGTGCCGCCGAGTTGGCGACCAGCTGGGCCGCTTCGTTGATCTCGAAGAGACCGAGGTCGGAACCGCCCTGGATGGACAGCAGCACACCGTGTGCCCCGTCGATACTGGCTTCCAGGAGTGGTGAGGAGATCGCCAGTTCCGCCGCCGCGACGGCCCGGTCGTCTCCCCGTGCGGATCCGATTCCCATCAACGCCGATCCCGCCCCGGACATGACCGACTTGACATCGGCGAAGTCCAGGTTGATCAGTCCCGGTGTGGTAATCAGGTCGGTGATTCCCTGAACACCGGAGAGCAGGACCTGGTCGGCCGCCTTGAAGGCGTCCAGGACGCTGACCTGCCGGTCAGAGATGGACAGCAGTCGGTCGTTGGGGATCACGATCAGGGTGTCGACCTCCTCGCGGAGCATCGCGATTCCCGACTCGGCCTGGGTGGCCCGCCGCTTGCCCTCGAAGCCGAAGGGGCGGGTGACCACGCCGATGGTGAGAGCCCCGAGGGAACGAGCGATGTTGGCGACGACCGGTGCTCCCCCGGTACCGGTGCCGCCTCCCTCTCCGGCCGTGACGAAGACCATGTCGGCCCCCTTGAGGACCTCCTCGATCTCCTCACGGTGGTCTTCCGCGGCCTTCCGGCCGACGTCGGGGTTGGCGCCCGCGCCAAGGCCACGGGTGAGCTCACGGCCGACGTCGAGCTTGACGTCCGCGTCGCTCATCAGCAGCGCTTGCGCGTCAGTATTGATCGCGATGAACTCGACGCCTTTGAGCCCCTCTTCGATCATTCGGTTGACGGCGTTGACACCGCCGCCGCCGATGCCGACGACTTTGATGACCGCGAGGTAGTTCTGCGGTGCTGCCACGACGAGGGGCCTTTCCGCTCGCATGCGCCGTCCCGTCTCCGCGTCCGCTGGCTGTGGCCAGCGGGTGCGCCGACGGTTCGGCATCCGGTTCTACAGTGCGTTTCGGGTCACCCCGGACAGCGAACCCCAAGGCTGCTGGTTGCGGGGACCCGGGGCCACCGGTACCGTCCTTCCGCTTCCGACCCGACCCTGTCGGCCCGGCTTGCGGCCCGCTCCGAGAAGCGGGGCGAAACAGTTCCTGCGTACCCCGAAAAGCGTGTTTTACTGCGTTGTTGACGGTGGTTGTGCTCCCCGACAGTAAGCGGACTGCCGGGTACGGGCAACCGATGACGACTTCAGCCTAACTGCGTATAACGCAAGGAAGCGAAGCGCACACTCGGCGCGTCGCGTCTGGAATGTCCACGACGCGAGCCGATTCGATGTGTCCTGGATGCACTTGTCCCCATAGCGGCCCATTGCCCGGACTGGTCCGACTCCTGCCCCTTCCTTGGGGGCCGCTTCACTGGACGATGGCCAGTTCCGGGGTCCCGACGTCGTAGACGCGCCCGGCCTCCGGCGGGTGCTCGCGCATCAGCACACGCAGGACGTCGCTCTTGTCCCCGGAACCGGACGCGTCACCCCACTCCACGACGGAACCGTCGCCTAGCTCGACGGAGATCGCTTCGGTGTCGGTGGCGTCGATGAGCTGTATCTGGGCGATGAGGGAGTCCGGGGCCTCCTCGACGATGTCCGCCGCAGCCCCGACCGCCTCGTTGCCCTCGATCTCCCCGGTGACCCTGACCAGCGGATGCGTGCCGGGCCGGGTCTGCGAGTCCTCGATACGCACCCCGTCGCCGTCGACGAGGCGGTACTCCTCCCCCACCCGGATGGACAGGAGCGGGCGCCGCTCGACCACCTCCACGTTGAGGCTCGCGGGCCAGCCGCGCGTCACCGTCGCCGACTCGACCAGGTCCAGGCTTTCGGCCCGTTCACGGCCGCGGTCCAGGTCCACCCGAATCAACGGGGTACCCGTGTCCACGGCCACGGCCGACACGACCTCGTCCTCCTGGACCCGGTCCAAACCGCTGACGGCGACGTCGCGTACGACGAGCAGGCGGGAGCCGAGAAGCACCCAAGTGACCACACAGACCAGTGAGACGACGAGCAGTACCGCGAAGGTCACCTTCCACGGGTCCCGCCCCTGCGGGGCCCCGGCCTTGTCCTGGCCAGCGTCCTGGTCAGCGCCCACGTGTGTACTCCCTAGCTGGTTCCGGTGCCTTCCGCCGCCTCCGTCAGCACTGCAACGATCCGCGGGCCCAGCTCCGTGACATCGCCCGCGCCCATGGTGAGCACGATGTCCCCGGGTTTGGCCAGCTCTGCGGCCCGGCGCGCCGCCTCGTCGCGGCCCGGCACGTACTGGACCCCGTCATGGGTCACGCGGGAGGTGATGAGCTCGCCGGTGACCCCGGGCTCGGGGTCCTCGCGGGCCGCGTAGATCTCCGTCACCACGACCTCGTCGGCCAGGCTCAGCGCCGCCGCGAACTCCTCGGCGAAGATGCGGGTCCGGCTGTACAAGTGCGGCTGGAACAGGGCCACGATCCTGCCCTCCGGGATCTCGCCGTCCGCGTCCTCGGTGAAGGACCTCAGCGCGGCACGGGTGGCGCGCAGGTCGGCGTCGATCTCGGTGGGGTGGTGTGCGTAGCTGTCGTAGACACCCACTCCGTTGCCCTCGCCCTTGAGCTCGAAGCGGCGGGAGGCACCGGCGAAGTCGGCGATGCCCTCCACCGCGACGTCCAAGTCGTGGCCGAGCTCGTCGGCCACCGCGACGGCCGCCGCCGCGTTGAGGACGTTGTGGCGGCCGGGGACGGCCAGGGTGCCGTCGATCGGCTCGCCCTGAGCGGTTTCCAGGGTGAACTCGGTGGTGAAGCCGCGCGCACGGATCCGGGTGATCCGGTAGTCCGCGTCCTCGGCCTCGCCGTAGGTGACCACCCTCTTGCCGCGCTCGCGTCCGAGTTCGGCGACGGTGCGGGCCCCGGGGTCGTCGATGCCGACGATCAGGGTGCGCTCGACACGGTCGACGAAGTCCGCGAAGTTGGCGTGGATCTCGTCGAGGCCGCTGTAGTTGTCCAGGTGGTCGGCCTCGACGTTGGTGACCACGGCGATCCTGGGCGAGAGCATCAGGAAGGACCCGTCGCTCTCGTCCGCCTCCACCGCGATGGTCTCGCCGAGCCCGGCGTCGGCGCCCAGACCGGTGGTGACCAGCTTGCCGCCGATCACGTAGCCGGGGTCCACGCCCAAGTGCTGGAGGACCACGGTGACCATGGATGTCGTGGTGGTTTTGCCATGGGTACCGGAGACCGCGATGCCCTGGCGGTTCAGGAGCAGGGAGCCAAGCGCCGCGGCCCGGGGCAGGATGCGGATGCCACGGGCACGGGCCTCGGCGAGTTCGGGGTTGTCCTCCCGGATGGCGGAGGAGACTACGAGGGTCTCGGCCTTGCCCAGGTTCTCGGCGGCGTGGCCGACGTGCACCTCTGCGCCCATCTCCTCCAGTTCGCGGAGCGTGTCGCTGTCGCGGGCGTCACTGCCCGAGATCTCGACACCCGACTGCAGCAGCACACGGGCGATTCCGGACATACCGGCACCGCCCAGACCGATGAAGTGGGTGCGTCCGAGCTCGTCGACGGGGACCGGGTCGGTCGGTTTGACCAGGCTCATCGTGCGTCCTTCCCGTCGTCGTAGTAGGCGTCGTCGCCTTCGTCGTCCGGAACCGGCAGGTCCGGTGTCGGTTTGTCTCCGCGGGCGATCCCCATGACCTCGCGGGCCAGTTCCTCGTCGGCGTCGCGGCGGCCCATACGTGCGGCCGCCTCGGACATGGCCACCACGCGGTCGGTGTCGGTGAGCAGCGGGATGAGCTGGTTGGCGATCCAGTCCACCGAGATGTCGGCGTTGTCGACCACCAGGCCGCCGCCCGCCTGGACGATCGGCTCCGCGTTGAGGGACTGTTCGCCGTTGCCGATGGCCAGCGGCACGAAGGCACCAGGCAGAGCGACGGCGGTGAGTTCAGCGCAGGTCATCGCGCCGGAACGGCACATCGCGACGTCTGCGGCGGCGTAGGCCATGTCCATGCGGTCCACGTAGGGCACCGCCACGTAGGGGATGCCGTCCTGGGTGAGGTCCTGCGGCTCCTCGGCGTTCTTGGGGCCGACGACGTGCAGCACCTGGACGCCCGCGTCACGGAAGGCACCGGCAGCGTTGAACGCGGTCTCGTTGATGCGCTGGGCCCCCTGGGACCCGCCGAAGATCAGCAGGGTGGGCAGGTCGGGCCGCAGGCCGAAGTAGGCACGGGCCTTGTCACCCATGGCCAGCCGGTCCAGCGAGGTGATCTGGCGGCGCAGCGGAATACCGATGAAGCGCCCGTTGCGGATCTGGGTGTGCGGGTGGCCGGTGTACACGTGCGGGGTGAGCCGCGCGCCGAGCCGGTTGGCCAGGCCCGGGAGCGGGTTGGCCTCGTGCACCACGATGGGGATCCGGCGGCGCCGGGCCGCCAGGTATCCGGGGGTGGCCACATAGCCGCCGAAGCCGACGATGACGTCGGCCTGGAGCTTGTCCAGTTGCTCTCCTGCGGCGCTGAGCGCACCCGCGAGCTTTCCGGGGACCGTGAGCAGCTTCGGGGTGATCCGACGCGGTAGGGGGACCGCGGGGATCAGGCCCAGTTCGTAACCGCGCATGGGAACGAGCCGGGTCTCCAGGCCCCGCTCCGTGCCCAGGCAGAGGATCTCCGTGTTGGGGTCAATACGCCGCAGTGCGTCCGCTAGGGAGAGTGCGGGCTCGATATGCCCGGCCGTGCCGCCTCCGGCTAGGGCTACCCTCATCGTCGCCTATTCCTCCTTGGCCGGTCACCCGCCGGGACCGGTCCGCTCTTGTTCTTGGCCGTTGTCTTGGTGCCGCGATCCTCCGATGTACGCGGGGCGCGCGGCGTGGTGGTGCGCTTGGAGGCCGAGGGGCCGCCCCGGTTCCGTACGGATGCGGCGATGTTCTCCAGACCAAGCCAGCTTAGAGCCCTTTGGACCCAACTGGGACCCCGGGCGGCCAGGGCCTTCTGTGCCTGGGGTTCGTTCCGTGCGATGGCGAGCAGCACACCGAGGCCGATCATGGTCGGGATGAGCGCGGAACCACCATAGGAGACCAGCGGAAGCGGGATCCCCGTGACGGGGACCAGGCCGATGACGGCGGCGATGTTGATCATCGACTGGCCGATGATCCAGGTCACGACGGCGAAGGCGGCCAGCCGCGAGAACGGGTCCTTGACGCGGAAGGCCACGCGCAGTCCCGCGTAGCCGAGCAGGCCGAAGAGGCCGATCACCAGCAGGGTGCCGATGAGACCGAACTCCTCGCCGATGATGGCGAAGATGAAGTCGGACTCGGCGAAGGGCAGGAAACCCCACTTCTCCCGGCTGGCGCCGATACCGACCCCGAAGATCCCACCGGTCCCCAGAGCGTAGAGGCCGTGCAGGGACTGGAAGCCGGAGTCGGCGGGGTCCGCGCCCGGGTCGAGGAAGGCCGTGATCCGGGTAATCCGGAAGGGTTCGATGGCGATGACGATCGCCGCGAGGCTCAGGACCAGGCCGAACATGCCGACGAAGAGCTTGCCCGGCGCGCCCACGACCCAGAGCAGGCTCAGGAAGATGAGCAGCAGCACCAGGGTGGTGGACAGGTCCGACCCCAGGAGCACGAGCAGCGTGAGCAGGCCGCAGCCGGGTAGCAGCGGGATGAGCAGGTGCCGCCACTCGGTGAGTTCCTTCAACTCCTCCTTGCGGGCGAGGATGTTGGCGCCCCACAGAGCGAAGGCGAGTTTGGCGGGCTCGGACGGCTGGATGAGCAGGCCGCCGATCTCCAGCCAGCGGATCGCGCCGTTGACCTCAGTGCCTTGGAAGGCGGTCAATAGGAGCAGGGCCACCGACAGGATCATCGCCGGGTAGCCGACCATGCGGTAGATCCACAGGGGCAGCTGCGAGGCGATCACCATGAGCGGCAGCCCGACCATCGCCGACGCCAGCTGGCGCTGGAACATGGAGAAGGCGGAGCCGGTCTCGGTGATGGAGTTCACCATCGTCGAGGACAGCACCATGACCAGCCCCAGCGCGATGAGCATCACGCCGGTACTGAGGATCAGGTAATACGACGTGAGCGGGCGGTCCAAGGACCTGGCCCACTCGCGCCAGACCGCACGTTCGCGCCCACCGGACGCCGTGCGCTCCCGGGTACGGGCCACCCGGGGCACCGTTGTCGTCGCCGCCATCCACACCCTCCGCACGATTCGCGCCTCAATACTTGCGTACCGGCGGGTTGGGAACCGTGGACATTTCCCGCGTGTTGGCCATCTTTGGCGCCCCGGTCGGGTGTGTCTGCGCACATTCGAAGCCGCCCGCACACGTGGTGTAACTGACGGGCGGAGGGAGATTACTCAGCGGAGTCGGTGGACCGCCTCGGTGAAGTAGCGGCCGCGCTCGGGATAGTTGGTGAACATGTCCATCGAGGCGGCCGCGGGGGCCAGCAGCACCGTGTCGCCCTCCTGGGCGATGGAGGCGGCCCGAGCGACCACCGCGTCCATGACCGTGTGCTCGGGCGGCGCGTCCGCGGCGGGGCCCTCCACTTCGACTACGGGCACGTCCGGGGCGTGCTCGGCCAGGGCTTCGCGGATCCGCTCCCGGTCGGCGCCGATCAGCACGGCGCCGCGCAGGCGCTCGGCGGCGCCGACGACCAGCTGCTCGACCTCAGCGCCCTTGAGGAGGCCGCCGGCGATCCACACCACCGATGGGTAAGCGTTGAGCGACGCGGCGGCGGCGTGCGGGTTGGTGGCCTTGGAGTCGTCGACGTAGTCGACACCGCCGACCGCGGCCACGTGCGCAATGCGGTGGGGCTCGGGCTCGAACGCGGCCAAGCCGGCGCGTACCGCCTGCGGTGCGACCCCGACCGAACGGGCCAGGGCGGCCGCGGCCAAGGCGTTGGCGACGTTGTGCGGCGCGGCCGGGCGCACGTCCGCCAGTCCGGCGAGCTCCTCGGCGCTGCTGTGCGGCTCGGCGACGAAGGCCCGGTCGACGAGCAGCTCCTCGACCACACCGAGCTCACCGGCCTTGGGGGTGTCCAGACGAAGGCCGATCATGGGGGTGTGGGGGTCGCCCTCTTCCTCGGCCAGGCGCACCGACCAGGCGTCGGCGGTGTTGGCCACCCGGATGGTGCCCCGGGCGAACACCCTGCCCTTGGCCCTGGCGTAGGGCTCCAGCCCGCCGTGCCAGTCCAGGTGGTCGGCGGCGATGTTGAGGACCGTGGCTGCGTGCGGGCGGACGCTGTTGGACCAGTGCAGCTGGAAGCTCGACAGCTCCACGGCGAGGATGTCGTGCACGTGGCCGTCGGCGTCGGGCAGGACCGCCTCCACGACAGGGGTGCCGACGTTGCCGACCGCGAGCGCGTCGCGGCCGTCCGCGCGCAGCATCGCCTCCAGCATGCGCACGGTGGTGGTCTTTCCGTTGGTCCCGGTGATGGCGAGCCACACCTGGCCGGCGGGTTTGATCCGCCATGCCAGCTCCACGTCCCCGATGACCTCGATCCCGGCCTCCGCCGCGCTGACGAGGAGTGGGGAGTCGGGGCGCCAGCCGGGAGAGGTGACGACCAGGTCGCAGCCCTCGGGCAGCGTGTCGGAACCCAGGACGACCTCGGCTCCGGCCTCGGTCAACGCAGCCGCCCCCGGGCGGGTGGTGTCGTCGTCGCGGCCGTCGACGGCGACCACGCGGGCGCCCCGGGACAGGAGGGCCCTGGCGACGGGGGGACCGGAGACACCCAGGCCGGCGACGCAGACCCGCGCGCCCGCGAAGGGGTTGTCGCCCTCGGCGGACGCGGGAGCTGCGGAGGTGGAGTGATGGTGGTGCGGCATGCTTCTAGCTTGGCATCCATTCCAGGTAGAAGAGTCCGATCGCGACCGCCATGAACAGGCCCTGGATGATCCAGAACCGGATCACGATCGTGGTCTCCGCCCAGCCCTTGAGTTCGAAGTGGTGCTGGAGCGGGGCCATGCGGAACACCCGTTTGCCGGTGAGGCGGAACGAAGTGATCTGGATCATCACGGACATGGTGATGATGACGAACAGACCACCGATGAGCAGCAGCAGGAGCTGGGTGCGGGTAGTGATGGCCAGTCCCACGATGAGGCCGCCGAGGGCCAGGGAGCCGGTGTCGCCCATGAAGATCTTGGCGGGCGGGGCGTTGTACCAGAGGAAGCCGAGGCACGACCCGAGTACGGCTGATGCGACCACGGCCAGGTCCAGAGGGTCCCGGACCGTGTAGCAGTTGGCGGTCAGCGCTTCCACGCAGGACTGGCGCAGCTGCCAGTTGCCGATGATGACGTAGGCGGCCAAGGAGAGGATGACCGCGCCGGTGGCCAGACCGTCCAGGCCGTCGGTCAGGTTCACGGCGTTGGAGAAGCCGACGATGAGGAACAGCGCCCAGATGACGAACACGCCGATCATCAGCGGCGGCCCGAAGTCGCGGAGGAAGGACAGCTGGGGCGCGGCCGGGGTGTAGCCGTACCCGTTGGGGAACATGGTGACGCCGTAGGCGAAGCCGACGCCGACCACCGCCTGGCCGACCATCTTCGCGCCGCTGCGCAGACCCAGGCTGCGGCGCTTGTAGATCTTGATGAAGTCGTCCAGGAAGCCGACGGCGCCCATACCGACGAACAGGAACATCACCAGCAGGCCGGAGGCCGTGGGGGTGGTCCACAGGGCCAGGTGCGAACCGAAGTAGCCGATGACCGCACCGAGGATGATGACGATGCCGCCCATGGTGGGGGTGCCCTGCTTGGTCTTGTGGCCCTCGGGTCCGTCGTCGCGGACTTCCTGGCCGAACTTGAACCGGTACAGGAGCTTGATCAGGGGCCGCATGGACAGCATGGACACGATGAGTGACAGTGCCGCCGCTACGGTAATGCCGATCACTGGACATCACCCTTGGTGATGAGGTCGATAACCCTTTCGAGCGCAGCCACGCGCGATCCCTTCACAATGACGACGTCTCCTGTGCGCATCCGTTCGCGCACCGCGTCGGCTGCCGCCTCCGCGTCGGGAACCCGGATGCTCTCACCGTTCCACCGCCCTTGCTGAGCGGCGCGTTCGGCGCCGACGGCGATCCCTTCGGCCGCCGAGCCGACCACGACCAGGTGGGCCGCGCCGGTCTCGGCGGCCATCTCACCCACCCTCTCGTGCTCGGCGTGGCCGTCATCGCCGAGCTCCGCCATGTGGGCGAGCACGGCGATGGACCTGCGGTCCCGGGCGAGCGCGCCCAGGGTGGTCAGCGCCGCCCGCATCGACTCGGGGTTGGCGTTGTAGGCGTCGTTGACGAGGGTGACACCGTTGTGTTCGGTGACCTCCATCCGCCAACGGCTGACCGGGGTGGCCGCGCCAAGGGCCGCGGCGATGTCTTCGATGTCCATGCCGAGGTCGTCGGCGACGGCCGCGGTTGCCAGCGCGTTGCTGACCTGGTGGGCGCCGACCAGTCCGAGCCTGACCCGGGCCGTGCGGCCGCGCAGGTTCAGCGTGAAGGACGGGGCGCCGTCGGCCTCCAGGTGCACGTCGGTGGCGCGCACCTGGGCTTCCTCTGCCGTGCCGTAGAGGACCACACGGGCCTCGGTCCGGGACGCCATCGCGCGTACCCGCGGGTCGTCGGCGTTGAGGACGGCCACGCCACCCGCGCCACGACGGTCGGTTCCGGCAGGGAGGGCCTCGACGAGCTCTCCCTTGGCCTGGGAGATGGCGTCGCGGTCGCCGAACTCACCCATGTGCGCGCTGCCCACGTTGAGGACCACGCCGATCCGGGGCGGGGCGACGTGGCACAGGTGGGCGATGTGTCCGATGCCGCGGGCCGCGACCTCCAGCACCAGGTGTTTGGTGCCGGTGCCCGCCCGCAGCACAGTGAGCGGGTGGCCGATCTCGTTGTTGAACGATCCGGCCGGGGCCACGGTGGGTCCCATCCGTCCGACGACCTGCGCGACGAGGTCCTTGGTGGTGGTCTTCCCGGAGGAGCCGGTGACCCCCACGACCTCGGTCGTGGCCGCCTCGCGCGCCGGGTCGCTGAGTTCCCCGGCCACGTGGCGGGCCAGCCGGGCCAAGGCCTCGACAACCTCGTCGTCGCCTCCGTCCACCAGAAGATGGGGGGCGTCGACAGGGCGCGATACCAGGACCGCGACCGCCCCGGCGGCCACGGCCGCTTCGGCGAAGTCGTGTCCGTCGACCCGTTCACCGCTCAGCGCGACGAAGAGCGCTCCTGGCGCCACCTGTCGTGAGTCGATGACGACGGGGCCGTCGATGACGGCGTCGGGGCGCGCTGATCCGCCAAGGGCGGTTTGGGTGATCTCAGCGATCCGATCGAGCGTGAGCGCGATCAAATCCACTCCTCATGTCGGGCCCGGCTCACGACGCCCCAGGGGCATTGGCCACCCGGCCTCGGGTTCGGGTCAGGGGATGGCACCGCGGAAAACCGTGCGCGCGGTGCCGCGCCGGGCTTCCCCACGGTTTCGGCCTGCACCGTGCCGTGGGCGCCACCGTGGGCGGCACGTGTCAGGCTGCGATTGCCGGACCTACCTTAGAACATGTTGGGGTGTCTGGGGTCCCGGCGGGGCCCCGTGTGAAGCAATATGCGCTACTTCGTGACCGCTATCGGTCGCATCACTCACGTTCCGCGCACGTCAGCAGCGTGCGGGTAGCGGGGGACACGGCGCGGGGCCGTGTCCCGGTCGGGTGGAAATCCCGGGGCGTGTCCCCGAGGTTTCGCGGGCTCACCGATCGTCCGGCGGCCGGTGCACGTTCTGGAGGGCGCTGCCGAGCCGTTCGCTGGCGCGGTTGCGCAGTGCGTCCTCGATGGCCGCCCGCAGGATTTCGCGGTCGTCGAAGGGCAGCACCTCCCCCTTGACGTACTGGCCGGTCTCGTGGCCCTTGCCCGCGACCACCACCACGTCTCCCGGGCCGGTTCGGTGTACACCCAGCCCGATGGCTTCGGCGCGGTCGAACTCCACGGTGACCCGGGCACGCTGGTCCTCGGGGACTTTGGACACGCCCTCCAGCATCGCGGTGGCGATGGCGACGGGGTCCTCGGTGCGCGGGTTGTCGTTGGTGATGATCAGCTGGTCGGCCAAGCGGGCCGCAGCCTCACCCATGAGCGGTCGTTTGGCCCGGTCGCGGTCGCCGCCGCAGCCGAGGACCATGGTGACCTGGCCGTCGGTGGTGGCCCGCAGCGCGCCCAGTACGGCCTCGATGGCCCCGGGTTTGTGCGAGTAGTCCACCAGGGCGGTGAAGTCCTGGAACCCAGCGGATGCGGACGCCTCGACCTGCTCCATCCGGCCCGGAACACCCGGTGCCACGGCCACCCCGGCAATGGCGGTCTCCAGCGGCAGCCCGGCCTCGACCAGGCCGACGATGGCGGCCATCGCGTTGGAGACGTTGAACGGACCGGGCAGGGCCACGGAGGCCTTGGCTTCCATGCCGCCGGGGCCGACGATACGGAAGGTGCTCCCGGTGGCTCCCAGATGGACGTCAACGGCCGTCCAGTCCGCCGCCATGGCGTTCCCCGGCCCGGCGTCCGAACCGCCCTCCACGGCGAAGGTGGTGATCGGAACCTCGCCGCGTGCCTCGACCATGTCCACGAGCGCCCGGCCGAAACGGTCGTCCGTGTTGATGACGGCGATGTCGCAGTACTCGGGAGAGAACAGGCGCGCCTTGGTGTCGAAGTAGTCGCGCAGGTCCGAGTGGAAGTCCAGGTGGTCCTGCGACAGGTTCGTGAAGACCGCGACGTCGTAGCGCGTCCCACCGACGCGCCCCAGGGCCAGGGCGTGGCTGGAGACCTCCATGGCCGCGGCGGCGACGCCGCGCTCGCGCATGACCGCGAACAGGCCGTGCAGGTCGGTGGCCTCGGGTGTGGTCAGGGAGGAGGTGACGCGCTCGTCGCCCACCCGCATCTCCACGGTCCCGATCAGACCGGTGCTCATCCCGGCCTGGCGCATACCGGACTCGATCAGGTAGCTGATCGTGGTCTTGCCGCTGGTGCCTGTGGTACCGACCAGGAGCAGCTCCCGGGCGGGGTCGTCGTAGACCCAGGCCGCCGCGGTGCCAAGCGCGGCTCGCACGTCGGGCACGACCACGACGGGCAGGCCGGTGGCGGCGGAGCGGTCGGCTCCCGCGGTGTCGGTGATGATCGCCGCGGCCCCCGCCTCGACCACTTGCTGCGCGAAGTCGGCGCCGTGCGCGCGGGTACCGGGCAGGGCCGCGTACAGGTCTCCCTGGCGCACCTTGCGGGAATCGTGGGTGATGCCGCGGACGTGCACCTCCCTGCCGGGCATCTCGGCTGGGCGGTCCGCGCTGAGGTCCGGGCGCAGAAGTGTGGTGTCCGGCCCGAGCAACTCTGCTAGGGCGGACAGTGGACGGAGTTTGGTGTGTTCAGGTCGCATTACCGGTGGCACGTGTGGAGGTTAACGGGTGTGGAGGACCTGTCGGTAATTTCCACGCTGCGTTCTCGGGTCATTCGCCCTTCGGGTCCTGCCACCAGGTTACGCTCCTCTCCACCCGCGATGATCTTGACCCAGCTCCACCCGCGAGCGCCGAGGTTGGAGAGCAGAGGCAAGATCATCCGTATCCGAGGAGGGTTCTTGATGGGTGGGCGTCCGCTGGTGCTCGACGGTGGCCTGGCCACCCGGTTGGAGTCGTACGGGTGCGACCTCGGCGGCGGGCTGTGGTCGGCCCGGCTGTTGGCCGAAGCGCCCGAACTGATCGCGCGGGTGCACCGGGACTACTTCGAGGCGGGCGCGGACGTGGCGATCGCGGCCGGGTACCAGGCGAGCGTGGGCGCGTTCGGCGGGCACGGCATCCCCTCGAGTGAGGCCCGAGGCCTGATCGCCAGGTCCGTGGAGCTGGCGCGGGCGGAGCGGGACGCGTTCGGCTCCGGCCTGGTGGCGGCCGGAGTGGGCCCGTACGGCGCGGCCCTGGCGGACGGTTCCGAGTACACCGGCGCCTATGGCCTGGATGAGGACGAGCTGTACTCCTGGCACCGGGAACGCTGGCGGGTCCTGACGGACGCCGGGGCGGACCTGGTGGCCTGCGAGACCCTGCCTTCGCTGAGCGAGGCCCGGGCACTGGCCCGGCTGCTGTCGGACACCCCGGGGGCACGGGCGTGGTTCAGCTTCTCCTGCTCCGACGGAGAGAGGATCAGCGACGGCACACCCCTGCGGGACGTGGCGGCGGAGCTTGCGCCGCTGTACGACCGCGGGCTCCTGGTCGCGGTGGGGGTGAACTGCGTGCCGCCCCGGAACGTGCCCCCGCTCCTGCGGGAGGTGGCGGCTGCGGGGCTGCCCTCGATCGCCTACCCCAATTCAGGTGAGCTCTGGGACGCCCGGAACGGGCGCTGGACCGGCAGCGGAGACCCGGAGGGGTTCGGGTCGGCGGCCACCGCGTGGTGCGCGGACGGCGCGGTGTTCGTGGGCGGCTGCTGCCGCACCGGCCCCGAACACGTGCGCGCCGTCCGCGCCGGTGTCGACTCGGTACCGCGCTGAGCCCGCTCCGGACCAGCCGTCGGAACGGCCCTAGCCGGCGTCCTCCTCCTCGTCCTCGAACAGGCGGATGGCCGGGGCGTCGGAGTCCGACGGCGGGACCTGCATGGTCTTGAGGGCGAAGGACATGATGTCGTTGAACACCGGGCCGGCCGCCTCACCGCCGTAGTAGGTGTCCTGCGGATTGTGCAGGACCACCTGGACCACCAGTTCCGGGTCGTCGGCCGGAGCGAAACCGGCGAAGGTCGCCGTGTACCCGCCGTCGTCGTAGCCGCCCGTCTCCGGGTTGATCCGGTTGGCGGTACCGGTCTTGCCCGCGACCCGGTAACCGTCGATCCGGGCCTGCGGGGCGGTGCCTTCGTCGCTGGTGACGGCCTCCAGCATCAGGGACAGGTCCTCTGCCGTCTCCTCGCTGATCACGCGGGTCCGTTCGGCCTCTTCGGCGGGGTTGAACTCCCCGTCGCTGTCGACCGTCCCGGCCACGAGCTGGGGCTGGACCCGGACGCCGTCGTTGGCGATGGTGGCGTAGACCGATGCCATCTGGGTGGCGTTCACGGAGAGGCCGTGGCCGATGGACACCGACGGCAGCTGGGTCCCCCACCAGTCGTCGGGGTCCGTGAGCACACCGGCCTCCTCCCCCGGCAGTGCCAGGCCGGACGGCTGCCCGAGCCCGAAGTCCTCCATGTAGGAGTGCAGCACACCGGCCTGCACCTGGTCGGCGATCTTGATCGTGCCGACGTTGCTGGACTGGGCCATGATGCCGTTGGTGGTGAGCCTCTGGGTCCCGTCGTTGCTGGCGTTGCGGAAGGTCTGGTCGTAGTACTGGAGGGCGTAGGGCACCGTGTAGACGGTGTCCGGCGTGGTCTCGCCCTCCTCCAGCGCGGCCGCGGCGGTGATCACCTTGTTCGTACTGCCGGGTTCGAAGGTCTCGGCCACCGCACCGTTGGACCACTCCTCGGGTCCGGTCTCTGAGATGTCGTTCTGCGAGTACGACGGGTAGTCCGCCATCGCGAGGATCTCGTGGTCCCGGTTGGTGACGATGGCACTGCCGCCCTCGGCCTCCAGCTCCTCCACCCGTTCGGCTAGCGCCTGCTGGGCGTACCACTGGAGGTCGCGGTCCAGAGTCAGGCGCACGTCCTGGCCCGGCTCGGGTTCGCGCACCAGACCGCCGGCCATGGGGATCTGGGTTCCGTCGCTGCCGACCTCGACCTGGCGCTTGCCCGCCTCACCCGCGAGGGTCTCGTCCAAGTACCCCTCCAGGCCCTCGAGGCCGTGGCCCTCCGCACCCACGAAGCCCACCAGGTCGGCGGCTCCGGTGTCCTCGGGGTAGACGCGCTCGTAGTCGACGTCGGCGCCCACCCCGGACAGGCCAAGGTCCTGCAACTCCTGCCAGTCGGACGGCGCGACCTGGGTGGCCACCACCTGGTAGCGGCTGGGCGCGGCGTCGACCTGGGCCGCGACCTCGTCCTCGTCCAGGTCGAAACGGGTGACGAGCTCGTCCACGAGTTCGTCACGCTCCTCCTCCTCGACCTCCGCGGGGTCCACGAAGACGGTACGGACCTCCGTCGACAGGGCGAAGGGGTTGCCGTCGGCGTCGGTGATCTGGCCGCGCAGAGTGGGGATGTCGATGGTCTGCATCCGCAGGTCGGCCGCGGCCTCCGCGTAGGTTTCGGCCTCGATGCCCTGGATCTGGGTCAGCCGCCCGGCGAAGAGCACCATGATCACGACGATGATGATCCCGCCGATCTTGATCCGCTTGCGCGGGTTGCCCGCACGGAAGGTACGGCGCAGCATCGGGGGCGGAGGCGGCGGGGCCGGGCTCTTGCGCCTGGGCCGTTCACCGCCCCGCCGTACCTCGCGTGCCGGACGTCCCTGGGCACTACCGGAGGAGCGGGTGCCGGCGGAGCGGCCGCGCGCGCCTCCGGCAGGGCGCCGCGGCTCGCGTTCCGGGCGCTTGCTCGGCCGGGACCCGGAACGGCCGGACGCTCCGGGTCTGCGGGGGTCGCGGGGGCGTCGGTCCCGGGGGTTGCTCACTCACTGCTCCCTGTGTCCCCGGTGATCTCACCGTTGTCCAGGTCGAGGAAGCGCGGGGCCTCGCCCTGTTCCATGCCCATCTCCTCAGCCTCCTCAGCGATGCGCTCCGAGGTCTCCAACTGGGACACGTTGCGCTCCAGCTGCTGCTCCACGTAGGACAGCTCACGGTTCTCGGACTGGAGACTGGTGATGGCGTAGGCCTCCTGCGCCACTACGCTGCGCAGGACCAAGAGCGCCACCAGAGCACCGCCGAGCAGGCACAGGATGAGCAGGACGAAGGGGATCTTCGGCGCAGGACCGGTGCCGCCGGGGCGGGTGGTGCGCGTCGTCGCCGCTGGGCGGGTGGACCGTTTGGGCGCTGCTGGACGCGCCTTGGTGCCCGTGCGACTTGTGGTCGTACTCCGCCCCTTCGTGGTGCGGCGCGTCTCCGTCTTCGTACCCATCAGCTCTCCCTACTGCCGCGACGGCCAGCGCACCCGTTCGGCCGCCCTGAGGCGTGCCGACTGCGCGCGCGGGTTGCGTTCGTTCTCTTCGTCCGTGGGGAGTTCCGAGCCCCTGGTGAGGAGCCGGAGTTCCGGTTGGCGGTCCGGGAGGGGGACCGGAAGGTCAGCGGGCGTGGTGTCCTTCGCCAGGGCCACGAGGGACTTCTTAGTGATCCGGTCTTCGAGTGAGTGGTAGGAGAGCACGGCGATGCGGCCGCCGACGCCGAGCCGCGAGAGGGCCGTCGGCAGCGTCTCCTGGAGGATGGCGAGTTCGGCGTTGACCTCGATGCGCAGGCCCTGGAAGGTGCGCTTGGCGGGGTGGCCACCGGTGCGCCGGGTGGCCGCGGGAATGGCGTCGCGGACCAGTTCGGCCAGTTCGCGGGTGGAGTCGATGCGCCCCTTCGCGCGGCGGCGGTCGATCGCCTTGGCCACACGTGAGGCGAACTTCTCCTCCCCGTACTTGCCGAGGACCCTGGTGAGTTCGGCGACGGAGTAGTCGTTGACGACCTCGGCCGCGCTGAGCGCTTGGGTGCGGTCCATGCGCATATCCAGTGGCGCGTCGTGCGCGTAGGCGAAACCGCGGTCGGCCTCGTCCAGCTGTGGCGAGGAGACGCCGAGGTCGAGCAGGATCGCGTCGGCCTCCTTTACCCCGGCCTCGTCGAGGGCGCGGGGGATGTCGGAGTAGAGGGCGTGCACGAAGTGCGTGCGGTCGGCGTAGGGGGCCAGGCGCTTGGCACTGCGCTCCAAGGCGGTGGTGTCGCGGTCCACTCCGACCAGGCGCATGCTCGGGCAGGCCTTGAGCAGCGCCTCGGAGTGTCCGCCCAGGCCGAGCGTGCCGTCGATGAGCACTGCCCCGGGGTGGCTGAGTGCCGGGGCGAGCAGCTCCACGATCCGGTCGAGCATGACCGGTACGTGACGGGGGGCCGTGTCGGCCTGGCTCTGTTCGTTCTGGCTCTGGTCGGGCGAGTCGTCCCCGTCGGACTGCTCGTGCTGCCGTTGGTCCCCCATGCGGTGCCGTTCCTCCACGCTCTCGCGGTCTCCCCCTGAGTCCGTGGAACGCACTGGGCACGCCCCACGGTGTCCTTTCGCGTGGCCGACCGGGATACCGGCAGGCCTCCGGACACGGGCGCTATTGTCCACCTTTCGGCGGGCGTACGCTCACGACCTGGCACCGGGGAAGTCGCGCCAGCTCGTGTGACCGTCTCCGGAGACCGCTGCCGGTCCCGGTATTGCATGGACTCAGTACCCTCGCGCGGGCGGAGGCCGCCCCGCTCAGAGCACCCCGGGCAGCACCTCCTCTGAGAGTTGCGAGAACACCTGCTCCTGTTCGGCCTCGTATTCGGACCACGCGGCGGCGTCCCAGATCTCCAGGCGTGTGTTGGCGCCGATGACCACGCAATCGCGGTCCAGGCCCGCGTATTGGCGCAGGTGCGGCGGAACCGTGACCCTGCCCTGCTTGTCGCAGGACTCGTCGGACGCGCTGGCGAACAGGACGCGGCTGAAGTCGCGGACCGCCTTGGCGGTGACCGGTGCAGAGCTCAGGGCTTCGGTGACGCGACTGAACTCGGCCGTCGGAAAGACGTAGAGGCAGCGCTCCTGGCCTTTCGTGATCACCAAACCCCCCGACAGTTCGTCGCGGTACTTCGCGGGAAGGAACAGCCGTCCCTTCTGGTCGAGGCGGGGCGTGTGGGTGCCGAGGAACACACGCTCACCCCCTCACCCCCTAAGTGGAGAATTCACCCTCTCCACGGTGCTCCACCTTACTCCACTCCTCCCCACCGTCAACAGCTTCAATCCGCATTCACCAACCCAAGAATCGACAAATCCGCAGGTCAGGACGGTGGAGCAGAGGTGGGGCAGCTCAAAGCCCGTGCGCGTGGCACACCACCCGTCCATCACGCACCGACGACCTGCGCGAACACTGCGCCGGACGTGCCTGATACGCGCGGAACCCAGTGGGGTAGAGGCAACCCCATGGAACGAGGGCTTTGGCGGGTTATCCACATCCGTCCCACCCTCGAGGAGGGCGCCTCCACGAATGATCGGAAGAATGTCTAGCTTCCTTTTAGCCACTTGCGTAGCGGGAAGCCCATTCGTCCGCCGATTCCAGCACTTTGGTTTGCAATCGGTCTGATTGGCCCTAGCCTCGGATCGATACACCGGGGCATGACTTGAGCGGGAGGGGACTCGTGTCACTCGGCACACAGCACGACGGTCACGGGGGCGGCGTTCGGGAGGACATCGGCGCCGTGGTCTCCGTCGCCGAGCGCGTCCGCGGCGCGATCGAAACGGTCATCGAGGGCAAGCCCGACGTACTGCGCATCTCACTCACCGTTCTGCTCGCGGAGGGGCACCTCCTGATCGAGGACGTCCCCGGTGTGGGAAAGACCATGCTGGCCAAAGCCCTGGGCCGGGCCGTGGACTGCTCCGTACAGCGCGTCCAGTTCACCCCGGACCTGCTACCCAGCGACATCACCGGGGTCAGCGTCTACCACCAGGACCGCAACGAGTTCGAGTTCAACCCCGGACCGGTGTTCGCCAACATCGTGCTCGGCGACGAGATCAACCGCGCCTCACCCAAGACCCAGTCGGCCCTCTTGGAGTGCATGGAGGAGCGCCAAGTCAGCGCGGACGGGCAGACCCGCGCACTGGAACGCCCGTTCATGGTCGTCGCGACCCAGAACCCTGCCGACATGGAGGGCACCTACGCCCTGCCGGAGGCGCAGCGGGACCGGTTCATGGCCCGTGTCTCGGTCGGTTACCCCTCGCCCCAGGCCGAACTCGACATGATCGACAGCCACACCACCCAGTCGCCCCTGGACGCTCTGGCCCCCGTCACCAACGCCGCCGAGATCCGCGACCTGGTGGGGCGCGTCCACGGCATCCACATGGCACCGGGCATGCGCCGCTACGTCGTCGACCTGGTGAACTCCACCCGGACCGCACCCGAACTCAAACTGGGCGCCTCGCCCCGCGCCACCCTGCACCTGGTGCGGGCCGCACGCGCTCACGCCGCCCTGGAGGGGCGCCACTACGTCGTCCCCGACGACGTACAGGCCCTGGCCGTTCCCGTGCTCGCCCACCGGCTGCTCCCCGGTCCCGAAGCCCAGATGGAGCGGCTCAGCGCCGAGCAGATCGTGGCCAAGCTGGTCGCCCGACTTCCCGTTCCCGGACCCCGCTGACCCGGAGCGTCCACACGACCCCCGAGAGAGGGCCCATGCGCCCGAAGCGAACCCTCACCGCCCGCGGCGGCCTCATGCTGTTCTTCGGAGCGGTCGCCCTCGTGTGCGGTTTCGTCGTCGGCCAGAGAGAGCTGGTCGGTGTGGGACTCCTCCTCGTCCTGGTGCCGCCGCTCTCGGCCCTGACCGTGTTCGGTGCGACCGGGCGCGTGGCACACAGCCGTGCCCTGCGGCCGGCGCGGGTTCCGGCCGGGACGGACACCCGGGTGCTGGTCCGGATCGGCAACACCTCCCCCACCTGGCCGGTCGCCTGGGTGCGCGTCGAGGACACGCTTCCCGTCCGGCTCGGCTACGAGCCGCGCTACACCGTGGGCCATCTGGCACCGCGCGCCGTCCGGGACGTCACCTACCTCGTACGCCCCGCGGTCCGGGGCCGCTACCCGGTGGGCCCGCTGCGGGTGAGCGTGGTGGACCCGCTCGGCTGTGTGCGGGTGACCCGCCTGGTCGGTGCACCCACGCCGCTGCTCGTGACCCCGCCCGTCGTCCGGTTGGCCACCCTCGGAGCGGCCGGCGGTTCACAGGGGGAGAACGCCCCGCGCCGCGCGGTCACCGGTGCCGGGGAACAGGACCCCATCCCCCGCGAGTACCGGTACGGCGACGAACTGCGGCGGGTGCACTGGCGGTCCACCGCCAAGCACGGCGAACTGATGGTGCGGCGGGACGAACAGCACTGGCGCGAGCACAGCACTCTGCTGCTGGACACCCGCGAGACCGCGCACACGGGTGTGGGCACTTGGAGTTCGCTGGAGACCGGGGTGAGCGTGGCCGCCTCGATCGCGGTGAACATCCTCGACAGCGGACACGAACTGCGCTTCCACACCGAGCGCGGACACCTGCACACCGAGAACGCGTCCGGGGTCCTGGACGGGCTCGCCACCGCCGAACCCTCCAAGGCCACCAACCTGATGGGCGGCATCAGCGCCCTGGAAGGGGCACGCGGGGCTTCGGCGAGCCTGGTGGTGGCGGTTCTCGGCGCAGTATCGGCGGAGGACGCCGCTGCGCTCTCCCGGGTGCGCGGGACCGGGACGCACGTGGCGGTCCTGTGTTCTCGGGCCGGCTGGCCGGAGCCGGGGTCCGCACAGCGCATCGCCGAGCTGCTGACCGCCAACGGTTGGCGTGTGGTGACCGTGGCCGACCCCACCGAACTGCCCCCGCTGTGGCACCGGGCGATCTCCCCCCAAGGTGAGGGCGGCCCGGTCCATGCGGGGCACCGCTTCACCCGGGAGGGTTCGCGTTGAGAGCACTGATGCCCCTGGCCGCGCTCGTCGCGATGCTGGCGGCGCTGCCCCTGCTGGGCGGCCTGGTCCGCGGCGGGGACTGGTGGGTCCCGGCCGCCCTCCTCATGACTGCGGTCGCCGCCGTGTCCGCCCTGTACCGCGTGGGGGGCTGGAACCCCCTGCCCGTCCCCTTCCTGCAGCTGCTCTCCGCCGCTCTGCTGTTCACACCGCTGTTCGCCCCAGGGACGGGATTCCTGGGCATCGTGCCCACCCCCGCCACGTTCGAACTGGCCTGGGAACTGTTCCAGCAGGGGGTGCACAGCATCGACACCAGTGCTCCCCCGGTTACGCCCTCCCATGGGCTGCAGATGATCATCACGTTGGTCTTCGTGGTGTTCGCGATGACCTCGGACTTCCTGGCAGTGACGGCCCGTTGCCCGGGGATGGTCGGCGGGCTGCTGCTGGCGCTGATCCTGGTCCCGCTTACCGTGGACGGCACGGGCCTGACCTGGGTACAGGCCGGGGTCTGCGCCGCGGGCTTCCTGGCGCTGCTGGCCGCTGACATGTGGGTCCGGAGCCGCGAGTGGGGCGCCCGGGTACCGGACGGACAGGGCCCCGCGGGGCGCTTCGCGTCAGGTGCCACCCGGCTCGGCATCGTGGTCACCGCCGCGTCGACGGCGATCGTGCTGGCCCTGTCGATCCCCCTGATGGTGCCTTCGCTGCGCACCGACGCCTTCTACGCGATGGCCGACGGCAGCCAGCTCGGTACGGGCGACACGGTGACCACCCAGCACCCGCTGGTGTCACTCCGCCGCGACCTGGCCGCCTCCTCCGACCGGACCGTGCTGACCTACCGGACCGATGCCGAGGACCCGGACTACCTGCGCACCTTCGTCCTCGACGAGTTCGACGGCGAGAACTGGACGATGACCCCCGTGTACACCGGCCGCGACTCCGGTATCGACAACGACTTCCCGCTGCCCCCGGGATGGACCGAGGAGGCCGAGGACGCGGTCACCACGCGGGTGTCGCTGGACGCCGACTCGCCCCGCATGGACTTCCTACCGATCCCCTACCCGGCCCGCTCAGTGGACATCTCCGGTGACTGGTACGTGGACCCCGAGACGCTGATGGTCTTCACCACCGGTACGCCCCAGACCGGGTTCAACTTCGCCGTGGAGTCCGCGGAGCACCAGCCCGATTCCGAGACCCTCGACACCGCCGGTCCGCCCAGGTCCCTGAACGACGACCACCAGGACCTGCCCGGAGACCTGGACGAGAGGGTCCAGGAACTCACGGACGCCGTGACGGAGGGCGCCGAGTCGCCGTACGAGAGCGCGACCGCCATCCAGGACTTCTTCACCGACGGCTCCTTCACCTACGACCTCGACCCTCCCCCCGTCCCCTCCGGCACCGACCCGCTGACGCACTTCCTGTTCGACGACCGGGTCGGCTACTGCGAGCAGTACGCCGGGGCGATGACGGTCATGGCCCGCCAGGCTGACATCCCCGCACGGGTCGCCGTGGGCTACACCGCCGGTGAGAACGTGGGCGACGACCGCTGGGCGGTATCGGTCGGCGACGCCCACGCCTGGCCCGAGCTCTACTTCGAGGGGTCCGGATGGGTGCGCTTCGAGCCCACGCCCTCCTCGGCCGACGGGCAGGGGTCGGCTTCGGTGCCCGACTACAGCTCCACCAGCCCCACAACCGACACCCCGCACGAGCCCGAACCCCAGGCGCCGACCTCACCCGAGCCGACCGAGTCCCCCGAAGACGAGGCCAGCCCCACACCCGAGGAGAGCGAGTCCCCGGAGGAAGAGTCGGGCGACGCGGCTGCCGGAAGTACCGAGGACGAGACCGGCGCGGCCGCCGTCCTGCCGTGGCTGCCGGTGTTGGGCGGCGTACTCGGCGCGCTGCTGTTGCTGGCCCTGCCGACCCTGGCCCGTGCCCTGGTCCGCTGGTCCCGGAACCCCGCGTTGACCGCGGGTGGAGCCGCGGGCGCGCACACCGCCTGGCGGGAACTCCGGGACAACTGCGTCGACCTGGGTGTGGAATGGGTGCTCACCGAGAGCCCGCGGGCGACCGCCGAGCGGCTGAGTGCCCTGCGGCGCGACGGGGGCGCCCTACCGGAAGAGGCCCGGGAGGCCCTGTGGCGGCTGGCACTGGCCGAGGAATCGGCCCGGTACGCGCCCGCACCCGAGCACGACGGACGCCTGGCGGACGATCTGGCGACGGCCCGGACCGGGCTGGCCTCGGTAACCGCGGACGGTGCCCGCTGGCGGGCGCTCCTGCTGCCGCGTTCCCTGGCGCCGTGGAACCGGCCGCGGGTCGCGAACGAGGCCGCCCCCGCCCTTCCCTAGGCAGAGTCCGCGGGTAGCGGCCGGCTCCCCGCGGTTCCGTGCCCGAATACCCGGCGGTTCCCTGACTGGACGTGCCCCCGCCCGGTCGGCGCCCAGTGACGGAATTCACGGGCCGCCGACCGGGCGGGAGGAGGCGGTCAGGCACCGTGGCGGACGTACCTTGCGGGCACAGGAAAACGGCGGGGCCCGCACACCGTCGGTGTGCGGGCCCCGCCGTCACAGAACACACGAACGCTCAAGGCGCTGGCCGTCCGGAGCCGGGGTGGGCGGAGCTACTGTTCCTCGCCCTGCTGGCGGCGGCGCCAGCGCTCCTCGAAGCGGTTCATCATCCCAGGGCGTTTTCCGCCCTTCTCCTTGCGCTTCTGTTTGGCCTCGGCCTCCTCGGCCTCGGCGGCCATCGCCGCCTCTGCCCCGCCGCCCGCGGCCTTGCGCCAGGCGTTGGCGCCCCACAGGAAGCAGGTGAGCATGAGGACGAATCCGAGGACACTGATGGTCACCGGAAGCGCCAGGGACGCGTCCGGGTTGCTCAGCAGCAGACCCAGGAGCAGCATTCCCATGCCGAGTACGAAGCCGACTCCGGCCTTGATGATCCAGCGCTTGTAATGGACCGCGGGGTTCGTCTGCCGAACTGTGTTCGCGAACTTCGGGTCCTCGGCATACAGCGCCCGCTCGATCTGGTCGAGCATGCGCTGCTCGTGTTCAGAGAGCGGCACGGCGCCTCCCTACTGCAGTCCCCGGTTGGGGTGACGGGTACTGATGAACAATCTCTTGGTCAGTGGTATGCCCAGAATACGGTGCACTAGCGCCTAGTGGAAAGAAAAGCTGCGTGTATACCTGACCCACTACGGTCACGATACCCTCGCCCTGTATCGGAAACACCGGCTTCCATGCCTCTCTCTCACCCTGACTCCGGTCCTACTCTGTACAACGCTCAGAGGGCCCCGGAAGTTGCCGCATCATACGTCGTTTTCGTCACGCTTGGCCAATACGGCCGACTGTATCGCGCCTGGACCGAAACGAGCTTTCACCCGGTCCATAACCCGCTCAACGTCCCGCCAACCCGTGTCCTCCTCCCCTAACGCCAACTGGTGGTGCGCCTGTTCCGTCGGGACCACACCCTCCACACGAACCCCCACCAGGCGCAGGGCCGAGCCCCGCAGGCCCGAAGCGGTGTAGAGGGCACGTGCAACGGAACTGATGTCCCGAGCGACGTCGGTGGCCTCGGAGAGGGTCTTGGCCCGGGTGATGGTGGAGAAGTCGGCCTTGCGGAGCTTGATGCTCACCGTGCGCCCCACCTGTCCCGAGGCACGCATCCGGTACCCCACCTTTTCCGCCAGGCGCAGCAGCTCGCGGTCGATCTTGTCGGGGTCGTCCACGTCCACGGCGAAGGTCTCCTCCGCGCCCACACTCTTGTCCGGGGTCTCGGGAACGACCGGGCTGGGGTCCTCGCCCCGGGCCAGCGCTGCCAGGCGCGTACCGGCCTTCTCACCGAGTTCCATCCGCAGCAGGTCGGTGTCGGCCCGACCCAGGGCGCCGACGGTGCGCAAGCCCAGCCGGACGAGCGAGCGTTCGGTCTTCTCCCCGACCCCGGGAAGCGCGCCGATGGGGAGCGGGTCCAGGAAGCCGTGGACCGTCTCCGTAGGCACGAGCAGCAGTCCGTCGGGCTTGCAGTGGGTGGAACCGAGTTTGGCGACGAAGCGGGTGGCCGCGACCCCCACGGAGCAGGTGAGCCGCTGTTCCCGCCGAACCCGTTCGCGGATCATCGCGGCGATGCGCGCGGGGCCGCCGAGACGGCGCCGGGCACCGGACACGTCCAAGAAGGCCTCGTCCAGCGACAGCGGCTGGACCAGGGGCGTCACCGAACGCAAGATTTCCATAACCGCCTCGGAGGCCCGGCGGTAGGCGGCCCCGTCCGGCGGATAGACCAGGGCGTCCGGGCACAGGCGCATCGCCTGCGCCATGGGCATCGCCGAGTGCACACCGTGGCGACGGGCGACGTAGTCGGCGGAGGAGACCACACTGCGTGGACCGAGGCCGCCCACGATGACGGGACGGTCGCGTGCCTCGGGGTTGCGCAGCTGCTCCACGCTCGCGAAGAACGCGTCCATGTCCAAGTGCAGGATGTGGCAGTCGTGGTCCGGCCCGGAACCGTCCACGGGAAAGTCGGTACCCAGCGGTGCGATGCCGTCCGAGGTGACCATACCCCGGAGTGCGGTACCGCGTTCCAGCTGACGTCGGCTCATAGTGCCAGGTTATGCCCTTCCCCCGACTTCCCTGGCCCTGGCCCGGAGTCCGGCACCGGCCAAAAAGAGGTCCCAGAACCCGGGAAGGGTGGACCTAGGGCCGGGGGAAGGGTGGGCCTAGGGCTTGAGCGCGATGGCGTGCAGCTGGGTGGCTATGCCAATGAGCTCGGGGTGGTCCGCGGCGGCCTTCTCCAACTCCACCAAGTGCTGTCCGGCCTGGGCATCGGCCTCCCAAGCGTGTCCGGGAAGGACGTCGGCGAACACCCGCACCCCGCGAACGCTCTCACCAGTCAGACCGGACTGGCCGATCAGCTCCAGGAGCTGCTGGCGGGTGAAGCGCCGCGGCATGGGGTCGGCCTCGCCCCAGCGGCCGTCGGCGTCGGAGAGCAAGTGCTGCGCATCGGTGATGTGCCCGGCCAGGGCCCGGTGCAGGGCCCCGGCGACCGCGTTGGTGACCACCAGGCTGACCGCGCCACCGGGACGGGTGATACCGGCGACGTCGGCCAGCGCGGAAGCCGGATCGTCGACGTATTCGAGCACGTTGTGCACCAATACCAGGTCGGCGCTACCGACCGGGAAGAGCGAGGCCAGGTCCTGGGTCTCCCCCTGGACACCGCGCACCACGACACCGCTCTCGGCGGCACGGCGCTCCAAAGCGGCCAGGGAGTCCGGGTTGGGCTCCACGACGGTCACGCGGTGACCGAGCTCGGCGAGCGGAACGGCGGCGCCACCGGTGCCCCCGCCGGCGTCGACGATCTCCACGGGCTCACCGTCGGAGAGGCGGGCCAGTAGCTGCGAGAGCGCGTCCCACACCACCGCGGTCCGCGCGGCGGTGGCCGCCCGCGCGGGTCCGGTCACACCGCTCGTCCCGTAACCGCCCGTCGCGGTCGCGGACGTGCCGCTCCTGTCAGTCACCTGCGTTCCCTCAATCATCTCGTGACCCGAGCCGTGCTCGGGGTGGGACCACCCGGCCTCGGTGCGAGGACTCAGAGCGAGAGCGTCGACTTGTTCTCCATCAAGCGTGACAGAAGTCCGCTGATGAAGTTGGGCGACTCGTCGGTGGACAGCTCCTTGGCCACACCGACCGCCTCGGCGATCGCTACGCCGTCGGGGATGTCCTCGGCCCACAGCAGTTCGTAGGCGCCCATCCGGAGGATGTTGCGGTCCACGACCGGCATGCGCTCGAGGGTCCACCCGATGGCGTAGTCGCCCAGGAGCTCGTCGATCCGGTCACGCCGCTCGTTGACGGAGCGGGCGAGCCGCTCGGTGAACTCGTTGATCGGCGGTTCGGGCTGGGCCAGCCGACGCTTGATGACGTCTTCCACCGAGGTGCCGCGCACCTCGGACTCGTAGAGGACCTCCACCGCGCGCCGACGGGCCTTGCGCCGTGCGCCACTCATCAGTTGACACGCCCGAGGTAGTCGCCCGTGCGGGTGTCGACCTTGACGCGCTCGCCGGTGGTGACGAACAGGGGCACCTGGATGGTGGCACCGGTCTGCACGGTGGCGGGCTTGGTACCGCCGGTGGAGCGGTCGCCCTGGACGCCGGGATCGGTCTCGGTGATCTCCAGCTCGACGGCTGCGGGCATCTCGATGTAGAGCGGGTTGCCCTCGTACGTGGCCACCGTGACCTTGGTGTTCTCCAGGAGGAAGCCCTTGGCGTCGCCGACCACGGCCTCGGGGACCGGGATCTGGTCGAAGGTCTGGTTGTCCATGAAGATGAAGGAGTCCCCGTCGTGGTACAGGTACTCCATGTCGCTGCGGTCGACGCTGGCGAACTCGACCTTGGCACCGGCGTTGAAGGTCTTGTCGACGATCTTGCCTGTAAGGACGTTCTTCAGCTTGGTACGGACGAACGCGCCGCCCTTGCCCGGCTTGACGTGCTGGAACTCCAGGACGTTCCAGAGAACGCCGTGATCGAGCCGCAGGGTCGTGCCGTTCTTGATGTCGTTCGTCGAGGCCACTTCGGTCGTCTCTCCCAGGGGTCTGACACGTCGGAGACCGGACTCGCCGGTCCGGTCGGTGGTCGATGGGGCGAGGCGCGGCCCCCATGGCGGCCGGTGTCTGTGTCCACCGGGCCCGGGCACTCCTCGCCTCTGACCAGTCTAGGGCACGTTCGGTGGGTGCTGCCCGTCGCGAGCGGCGGGGGGGTACTGCGCCGTAGGCGTCCGTTGAGGGTGGTGGCGGGCGACGGGTGGGCGGTGCTGGCACAAGGCCGAAGAAGGAGTTCCCCTACTGTGCACTGCCTCGCAAGCTCGCCAGCATCGCACAGCGGGGGCCCGCCCGGGGTTGGCTGTCGACTGAGAGATGCGCAGTGACAGTGCCGCTGGGGCGACGCGCAGCAGGGCAAGTGCCCGCCGAGCATGCCCTAGTGGGTTCCTGGGACTCAGGAACCGTCTACGACTGCCTGGTAAGCGGCGTCCAGCAGCTCAGGCGTCGGCCCGCTGAGGATCGCGGGCTTGGCCAGGCCGTCCAGGACCACGAAACGCAGGGTGGCGCCACGGGCCTTCTTGTCTACGGCCATGGTGGTGCGCAGTTCGGCCCAGGCCTCCGCGGCGTAGCTGACCGGCAGCCCCACAGAGGTGAGCATGGAACGGTGCCGTCGTACCAGCGCGTCGTCGATCCGCCCGTCCAGGCGGGCGAGCTCGGCCGCGAAGACCATGCCGATGGAGACGGCGTAGCCGTGCCGGAAAGTGTAGTTCTCGGCGCGTTCGATGGCGTGCCCGAGGGTGTGGCCGTAGTTGAGGATCTCGCGGCGGCCGCTCTCCTTGAGGTCGCCGGAGACGACGTCGGCCTTGACCCGGATGGCGCGTTCGATGAGCTCGCGCGTGTGCTTGCCCTCAGGGACGGTGGCGCCTTCGGGGTCGTCCTCGATGAGGTCGCAGATGACGGGGTCGTCGATGAAGCCCGCCTTGACGATCTCGGCCAGACCGCCGATGTAGTCGGCCTGGGGCAGGCTCGGCAGGGTGGCGAGGTCGCACAGCACCCCGGACGGCGGGTGGAAGGCGCCGACCAGGTTCTTGCCCTCGGGAGTGTTGATGCCGGTCTTGCCGCCGACCGCGGCGTCCACCATGCCCAGCAGCGTCGTGGGCACCAGTACCGAACGCACCCCGCGCAGCCAGGTGGCGGCGACGAACCCGGCCAGGTCGGTGGCGGCACCGCCGCCCACGCCGACCACGGCGTCGCTGCGGGTGAAGTTGAAGCCGCCCAGTCGCGACCACAGGTCCGTGGCCACGGCGGCGGACTTGGCGGCCTCGCCGTCGGGCACGGGCATGGGCCGGACACGGTAACCGGCGTCCTCCAGTGCTCCGACCACGGGGCGGGCGATCTCGCCCAGGCCCTCGGGGTGGATGACGGCCACCTGCGCGGCATCGCCGACGAGGGAGGGAAGTTCGGAGAGGACGCCGCTGCCGACCACCACGTCGTAGCGTCCGGTGTGGCCCCCCACACCGATCCGGGTCGCGGTCACTACGTCGCCTTTCCGGTGGGCTGGGAGCCCTCGGGGAGGGAGGACACGATGGTGTCGACGATCTCCTCGGGGTGGTATTCCGTCGTGGGCACGGTCACCGAGGCCAGGCCCTCGTAGACGGGGAGCCGCTCGTTGAGGAGTTTGCGCAACTGGGTGCGGGGGTTCCCGGAGAGCAGGGGGCGGGCGACGTCCATACCCACCCGTTTGGCGGCCTCACCGAAGTCCACCTGGAGGTAGACCACGTGGTGTTCGGAGAGATCCTTCCGGGTGTCCTCGTTGAGTACGGCGCCGCCGCCGACCGCGATGACGCCGTCCCAAGCGCGCAGCCCTTCCGCGACGACCTCGCGCTCCAGCGCGCGGAATCGTTCCTCGCCGTCCTGGACGAAGATGTCGCTGATGTGCCTGCCCGCACGCTTCTCGATCTCGGTGTCGGTGCACAACAGGTCCGCGTCGAGGCGGCGGGCCAGTGCCTCGCCGACGGTGGACTTGCCCGATCCGGGCGAACCGATGAGCACCGCGATCGCTCTTGCCACGCTCTGCCTACCTCTGGGGGTGCCGCTCCCCGCGAGTGCGAGGAGGAGAATCTGTGCCGTGTGCCCTCCTGTCTAGCAGAAACTGCACCCTCCAAGAGCGCTGGCCCGCCCTCCGGGGGAAGGGCGGGCCGGGACGAAGGGATCTAGCGGATCGCCAGCGAGTCCAGGTAGCCCTGGAGGTTACGGGCGGTCTCGGGGACCGAGTCGCCACCGAACTTCTCGATGGCGGCCTCGGCGATGACGAGCGCGACCATGGCCTCCGCCACCACGCCGGAGGCGGGGACCGCGGTGACGTCGCTGCGCTGGTGGTGGGCCTTGGTGGGCTCACCGGTCTCGGTGTCGACGGTGTCCAGCGCCTTGGGCACCGTGGCGATGGGCTTCATCGCGGCGCGCACGCGCAACGGATCGCCAGTGGACATGCCGCCCTCGACACCGCCGGCGCGGTTGGTGCGGCGGCGCACGCCGTCGGTACCGGGCTCGATCTCGTCGTGGGCCGCGGAGCCGCGGCGGGCAGCCGTGCGGAAACCGTCGCCGACCTCGACACCCTTGATGGCCTGGATGCCCATGAGGGCTCCGGCCAGGCGGGAGTCCAGGCGGCGGTCCCAGTGCACGTGGCTGCCCAGACCCGGCGGCAGGTTGTAGGCGAGCACCTCGACGACGCCGCCCAAGGTGTCCCCGGACTTCTTGGTGTCGTCGACCTCCTCGACCATGCGCGCGCTGGTCTCGGCGTCGAAGCAGCGAAGCGGGTCCTCGTCGACCGCGGCGAGGTCCTCGGGACGCGGTTCGGGGGCGTTCTCGGGAACGGCGACGGGACCCATGGAGACCACGTGGCTGAGGATCTCGATGCCGAGCGCCTGGCGGCAGAACTGCCGGGCGACCTCGCCGACGGCGACGCGTGCCGCGGTCTCACGGGCGCTGGCGCGCTCCAGGATCGGGCGGGACTCCTCGTGCCCGTACTTCTGCATACCGACCAGGTCGGCGTGGCCGGGGCGGGGCCGGGTGAGCGGCGCGTTGCGCGCCATCCCGTCCAGTTCCTCGGCGGGAACCGGGTCGGGCGACATCACCTTCTCCCATTTGGGCCACTCGGTGTTTCCGATCTCGATCGCGACCGGACCACCCTGGGTGATGCCGTGCCGGATGCCTCCGATGACGGAGACCTGGTCCTTCTCGAACTTCATCCGGGCGCCCCGACCGTACCCGGCGCGGCGGCGGAGCAGTGCGGCGGCGATGTCGTCAGAGGTGACGGACACACCGGCCGGAAGGCCCTCCAGAATCGCGACGAGTGCAGGTCCGTGGGACTCCCCAGCGGTCAGCCAACGCAACATGTGCACGATCCTCCCACGGATCGTGTGCTGGGGAGGCCACCGGGATCAGGGTTGGGGCGCCAAGGGCTGGCCGGCGAGGAGGGTGAGGAAAGTGGCGGCGAGCATGAAGGGTCCCAAGGGGAGGGGTTCGGCCCGGGTGATCCGGCGCAGGGCCATGAGCGCCAGTCCCAGCAGGGAGAAGGCCGCGAAAGCCCAGAAGGCCGCCACGAGGGCACCGACCGGCCCGGCGGCCCAGCCCGCGTAGAGGCCGGTGAGCCCGGAGAGCTTGACGTCGCCGAAGCCGAGCCCGCCTGGTCGGATCCGCCACAGAGACCAGTAGAGAACCGTGATGAGCGCCATGCCGACCAGGGCCTTGGCGCCGCGCTCGAGGTCGGGCCCGGAGGGCGGGAGGAGGACCGCCGCGGCCAGGAGGAGGGCGGCGACGGGGTAGGCCGGGGCCACGATGACGTCGGGCAGGCGCATGACCCTGAGGTCGATAACGGCCAGGGACGTGCCGAGCGCGACGAACCAGAGCACGGCCAGCAGACCGAACACCGACCAGTCGAGCAGGTGCCATGGGAGGAGGGCGCCGACCGCCGCGAACAGCAGGGCGGTGCTGACGACGACCGCGGGGTGGGGGCGCACGAGCTGTTCGCAGTGGGGACAGGCACCGCGCTGGCGGAAGGGGCGGGCGGCCACGTACGGCAGGGCTCGCACGAAGACGAGTTCGGCGCGGCAGTGCGGGCAGCACGGCGGCGGCGGACCGTCGTCGTCCTCTTCGAGCTCATCGGGTGCGGGGCCCGGGTCGGCGGGGTGGGAGGGCAGGTCGGCGGAGGGGGCGGTGTCCGAGGGCTGGTCGCCGGGTGGGGGTTCCGCTGGTGCGCCGGGCGCGCCTTCCCTCTCCTCGGGGATTCCTGTGGAGCTCTCCCGACCTGGGGCGGCCCGCCCCTCCGCGGTTCGGTGCGGCACCGGGGCGGCACTCGTCACGGCTGGCGGGCAAGCTGGGCCGAAGAGGCGCACGAGGCGCCCGGCGCCACGGCCGACCACCACCCCGAGCACACCGAGGGCGGCGGCCGCGAGGACCGCCCACGGCAGCAACGGGGTCAGTGAGAGCGCCAAGGGGGTGGGCATGTTCGGAAGTTACCTGTTGGGAGCGCTCCGCGACAGGGTTCGGCGGCCCCTGTGGACAACCCGGGCAGCAAGCGGCGGGGAGAGGTCACTTGTCGTCGCGCTGGGCCCGCACGACGGCGCTGAGCTCGACCCCGCCGGGTAGCACGTGCTGGAGTTCGGTGCCGAGCCGCTCGGCCACACGGCGCAGCGACTCGTCGTCGCGTTCGTCCAACTCGAGGCGGATCCCGATGTCGCCGCGCTCCGAGGGGTGGATACGCACGCGCTCGATCCCGAACTCGGCGTGGGTCACGCGGTAGATGAGCGCCAGGACCTGGGGATCGTCCTTGGGCTCGGGCACGGTGCCCTGTTCGGCGAGCATCGTCAGAAAACGGCCCTGGATGGTGTGCGGCACCGGGCCGGACACGTCGATGACCAGGGCGTCCGCGTTCTCCTCGAGCGTGGCCTGGCAGGCGTCCTGTGTGGTGAAGGGCACGGGGCGGGCGTCCGAGCGCCAGCGCCGGACCGCGTCCACCGAGGTGAAGGCGAGCACGCCCCGCCGACCGTCCTTGCCGGTCATGATGGGGATGGCCACTTCGCTGTTCTTGTCCTTAGTGAGCCCGCCCGCGCCCTCCTCGGTCTCGGTGGCGACGGAGACCACCGGGATGAGGACACGGGACTCGCTGAGAGCGGCCAGGACCTGGCGATCGCCGATCTTGCCCGCCGCGTGGTCCCGCAGGCGCGCCTCGACTTCCGGATCGGCGCTGCCGTCGTCGTCACGGAAGTTCTGGGCGCCGATGATGGATGGTCTGCTCACGGGCCCCGACTCTACCTGGGCGGCCCGCCTTTTCCGCTTCGCCGACAGAACCATGTCCCACTCCCCTTCCCCGACCGCGCGTGGTCGGCGTCCGCTCCCCTGGGTGCGCGTTCGAGGTGCGCCGTGCTCCGGACTCCAGCTTCACAGGCGGGTGCCGCAGGGGCCAGCGGTTTGGGCAAGAAGGAGACCGAATGGCCCGAACCGGCCGCGGCCTCCGAACCGGCGCCGGTCTTCCGACCGTTTGCGGGCGCCCTTCCAGGGCGGCTACTTCAGGTCGGGCCCCTCCAGCGCCTCGATGATCCCCCGCAGCTGGGTGAGCTGCTCCGCGCTGAGGCGGTCGAACACCAGGGAACGCACCTGCGCGGCATGGTCGGGCGCCGCCTGCTCGAGGAGCACCGCGCCCTTGTCGGTGAGGACGGCCCACAGGCCGCGCCGGTCGTCGGCGCACTCCTCCCTGCGCACGTGGCCGTTGCGTTCGAGCCGGGCGATCTGGTGGGACAGGCGGCTCCTGGAGACGATGACCGCGTCGGCGAGCTCGCGCATGCGCATCCGGCACTCAGGCGCCTCGGAGAGGTGGGCGAGGATGCCGTACTCGATGAGCGACAGTCCGTTGCGGGCGCGCAGGTCGCGTTCGAGTTCGTCGTAGATCCAGGTGTTCGTACGCAGGTAACCGCGCCAGACATCCTGCTCCACGGGCTCCAGCCAGGCCTTCTCCATGGCCCGATTCTAGTGCCGCGTCAGCCGGGCAAACCCCGACTGACGCGGCACTGGCCGTGGGTGCTTGCTTCCCCGGACCCGAACACCTAGACTCCTTCCTAGGAAGATACTTCCAAGGTACTTTGTTACTAGGTAGAGAGTTGATCCGAAACCACGGGTCACCGACACACAGGGAGAGAGACATGGCCGCTCAGGAACTCAAGCCCGGCACCTGGAAGATTGACGGCGCCCACAGCATCGTCGGCTTCTCCGTCCGCCACATGATGGTGAGCAAGGTTCGGGGCCGTTTCGAGAAGTTCGACGCCACGCTGACCGTTCCCGAGGACCCCTCCAAGGCCTCCGTCGAAGCCACCATCGACGCCAGCTCCATCAACACGGACAACAGCGACCGCGACAACCACATCCGGTCCGCGGACTTCTTCTCGACCGACCAGTTCCCCGAGTTCACCTTCCGCTCCACCGGCATCGAGGCCAAGGGAGAGGACTTCGTCCTCACGGGCGACCTGACCATCAAGAAGAACACCCACCCGGTCGAGCTCTCCCTGGAGTTCAACGGCTCCACCGTCGACCCCTGGGGCCTGGACCGCGCCGGCTTCGCCGCCTCGACCACCATCAGCCGCAAGGAGTTCGGCGTGGACATCGAGATGCCGATGGACGGCGGCGGCGTGGTCGTGGGCGACCGGATCAGCATCGAGATCGACGCGGAGTTCACCCGCGAGGCCTGAGGCCTGCTCCCACCCGGGCCCAAGCGCGGCCCGGCAGGACAGCGAGAGCAGGCGCGAAAGACGTCCCGACCCGGCATTACTGCCGCCGTCCGGCCGGGACACTCCGAGGAACTGGGGAGGACCTCGGAAGACGGTGCCCGAATGTGACCGCACGGGGGAGCGGCCACGGCCCCGAGTTTTGACGACACCCCGTCAGAAACTCGGCGCGGCCTCGGTTATCGTCATTGGGGGAGGGCCGATCCGGCCCTCCCCCGTTTCATGCGTCCGAAGCGTGCACCGCAGACCACCCAGGAGTCCCACCGTGCCCACCAACCCGTTCGCCCCCGAGGTCGTCACCGCCGTCACCGAGCACATGAACGGCGACCACCCCCAGGACACGCTGGTCATCTGCCGGGCGTTGGGCGGCCAGCCCGACGCCACCGCCGCCCGGATGACCGGCCTCGACGGCGAGGGCGGCGACTACGCGGTCACCGTGGACGGCACCGAGCGCAGCGTGCGCATCCCCTGGGGCGAGCCGCTCACCGAGCGCGCCCAGATCCGCCTCGAAGTCGTCCGCATGTACAAGGAGGCCTGCGACAAGCTCGGCCTTCCCCCGCGCCAACAGCACTGACCTCCCTCGAAACCCGCACCGGCCCCGCACCGACCGGGACTGCACCCGTTCGATGACGCCGGGTCACAAACCGCGGAACTAAGACGGCCCGGACCGCGTCCCACAAGTGACCGGGGGCATGCGGTCGCCCGCGCTGAAAGAGGTGGCACCACCACTCCACCGGGCTTGCGGAAGACCTAATCTGGAGGGGTCCGACCCTTCCTCCCCCCGGACGCCCGCAACCGACCCGCCTATCCGAAGGATGGCTCCGGCCTCGATGGTCACGCCCGACCCCGGTGACGAGAACGCACCAACCCGAAGGATCGATCCCACCCCGCCCACCACCCGCAAGAACCCGGCGGTGGGCGCCACACGCTGGGTCACGCGTGTGTTCCGGCCGGGATCGGCCCGACCACCGGAGCAGCAACCCGACGACGGGCCCACGCGCGTCGTTCCCCCCGGCGCTGACCGCACCACCGTTCTCCCTGGCACCGACCGCACTACCGTCCTGCCCGGTGACTCCGCCACCGACGGCACCAAGGTCCAACAGCCCGCCTCCCCCGCTACGCCCGCCGCACCCCTGGGCCGGGACCGACCCGCGCGCCAGTCCGGCACCGGCGGCTCTCAGGGCGGCCGCACGCCGTGGTGGCGCGTGCTCTTCGGCCCGCTCCTCGACTGGATGGCCCGCGTGGTCTCGCGCGTGGTCGTCGGCCCCGCCGGTGACCTCGACTACGCCGTGCCCGCCGACCTCCGCCGCCGCTACCAGGTCCTGGATCGCATCGGCGCGGGCGGTGAAGCCGTCGTCTACCTGGCCGAACCCACCGACTCCCCCGGACGCAAGCTCGCCCTCAAGGTGTACCGGCCCGGCCACGACATCAACCGCGAGCTCCTGGACCGCCTGCGTGCCCGGGGCACCGCCTCCCCGCACACCCCCGCCATCCAGGGCTACGGGTCCGCCGCGAGCGCCTGGGGCGAGGACTTGGCCTGGGAAGCCCAGGAGTACTTTTCGCTGGGCACCCTGCGGGCGGTCATCAACCAGGCTCCCCTGGACGACGAGCAGGCCAAGGCCGTGGTCCGTGCCGTGGCGGACTGCCTGGACCACTGGCAGTCCGAGCTCCAGCACAACCACACCGACGTCAAGCCCGAGAACCTGCTGGTCCGCTCCCTGGATCCGCCGGTGGTGGCGCTCACCGACTTCGGCGGCGCCGTGCGCGCCACGATGAGCCGCGTCTATGGCGGCCAGGCCATCACCGAGGACTACGCTGCCCCCGAGGTCATCGAGGGCCGCCGCGAGGCCCCCGCTTCGTGGTGGTCGCTGGGCGTGATGGTGCACGAGCTGGTCTCCGGCCGCCGTCCCGAGCGCGGCGGCAACTGGCTGACCGCCCGCAACACCGAGGTGGACATCTCAGCGATCACCGACGAGCGCTGGCGGCTCCTGGCCCGTGGCCTCCTCACGCTGGCGCCCTCGGCCCGGTGGGGCCACACCGAGGTCGCTGCCTGGCTGGCCGGTGAGCGCCCTCAGATCCGTACCGCCCGCCGCCTGCGCCCGATCAACTTCGCCGGGACCTCCCACGAGGACCCGCCCAGCCTCGCCTTCGACCTGCTGGACCGGTCCGAAACCGGCACGATGTGGCTGCGCAGCCACTGGTCGGAGCTGCGCACCTGGTTGGACCGCGAGGTCAACGACTACACCTTCGACCGCGCCTACCTCACCGGTCTGGACGCCCGGCCCGACCTCGCCCACGTGGCGATCAGCGCCCTGGCCGCCCGCTACGTGCCGGGCATGCCGCCGCGTTTCCGAGGGCACGAGGTCAGCGCCGACGGCCTGTTGGCCCTGGCCACCGGCGAATCGAGCCGTCACGCGGTGGTGCGTGAGGCCGTGGAGTCGGGTGTGGTGGGCTTGGGCGCCCAGCACTGGTGCCCGCACCCCGCATGCCGGTCGGGAGGGTCCGGACGGTGCGCGCTGCTGGAGCGGGTGCAGCACGAGGTCCCGCTCCTGATGAAGCGGGTGCATGAGGCCGTCGACCTGGCAGTGGGGGCGGGCCCCGACGCGCCCCGGCGCCCCGCGGCCCACGAGATCGACTCCACCTGGGCGCGGGCCGTGGAGCTCGTCCTGGTGCCCGAGACCGCTTCCCAGCACCGGTCGCTGCTGCGCCGCCAGTCCTGGCACCCCAGCCAGCGCAGCGCCGCCCCGAACGCGCCCTGGTGGTTGGAGCAGCGCAAATCCGCCCTCCGTGACGGCGGCGACCAGTTGGCCAGCCGCGGCGCGATGCTCACCGCTCTGCTACTGCTGCCCGAGGCGGACCGGATCGGGAGCGCGATCGCCGAACGCGAGCGTGCCGACGGAAAGGCCCGCCGCCAGGACCGGTGGGCCTCCCTGGCCGGTTCGGCGCGCGAGCGCTGGGAGAGCACGCAGGAGAAGGTGGCCACGGCCAAGCAGCGCCGCGCGGAAGCCGTGACCACGCGACCCGAGAATCCGGCGCTGCCGGAGGACCCGACCCGGCCGGAGGAGCCGACGACCGCCAAGGAGCGGCGCAAGCAGGAGCGGGCGTCCCGCAGGGTCGAGAAGACCATGGGCCAGATCCAGCGGGCGATGAAGGCGGGAAAGTGCCGACGCTTCGCCTACCCGGCCGCCCTCTTGGGCCTGGTCGACGGTCTGGGCCGAGCGCTCCGCCCCGAGGAGGGGTTCTTCCCGGAGAGCGAGTTCGTCGCTGAGGCCTACCCGGGCCTGTTGGACTTCAGCGCCAACCCGGTGGCCGACGGGGCGGCCTCGCTGACCGGCCTGCTGCCGGGCGGCATCGGTGCGTTCTGGTGGTTCCCGGTGCTGCTGGCGGTGCTGCTGGTGGTGATGGGCCGTGTCGCCGCGAAGCCCACCGCCAAGGCGCGGCGGCGCTTGGGTGCCTTCCGGCTGGCGGTGGTGGGTTCGCTGCTGATGGTCGTGGTGCTGCTCTCCACGGGCCTGTTGGCGTTGGGGTCTGGTGTGCTCATCCCCCTGGACGGTCTGCTCGGCTGACCACGCGCTATGATCTCCCGGTCCGGCGGTGTGCCGGACCACGACGGGAGAGGGTGAACAGGTGGGCGAGGTGTTCGAACTGCGCGCCGGAGAGTACCGGGCGCGTATCGACCGGACCGGGGCAGGGCTGCAAGCTCTCACCTGGGGCGGCCGCGACCTGGTCTGGCCCTACACCCGCGAGGACGGTCCCCTGGCGTTCCAGGGGCAGCTGCTGGCCCCCTGGCCGAACCGGGTCGCCGCCGGCAAGTACGACTTCCACGGCACCGAGTACCGGCTGGACGTGAACGACCCGCCCACCGGTACGGCCATCCACGGACTCGTCCACGAGCTGGAGTGGTCACCCCTGGAGGAGTCCGAGGAGGCCGTGACCCTGCGCCTGGCCTTCCCGGGGACGCCGGGGTACCCGTTCCCGCTGGAGCTGACCGTCACCTACCGGTTGGCCGGGCAGGGCCTGACCGTCAGCACTGCGGCACGCAACACCGGATCCGCAGCGGCCCCGTTCGGGTTGGGGTTCCACCCCTACCTCACCCTGGGCACGCCGCTGCGGGAGCTGGCCGAGCAGAGCGCGGTCAGGGTGGAGGCCGCCATCGGCAGCCAACAGCCCACCGATGCCGCCCTGCTGCCCTCGGGCGACCCGAAGCCGGTCGCCGACACCGAGTTCGACCTTCGGGCACCCGGCCGTGATCTGGGCACCACGGTGCTGGACACCGCCTTCACCGACCTCGAACGCGACACCGAAGGCCGCGCCTGGGTCCGCCTCAGCGGCCCCGAGCACCGGGTGTCCCTGTGGTCCGGGGCCGGCTTCGGATGGCTCCAGCTCTTCAGTTCGGACACCCTGGGCGGCGATCACTACCGCGCCAACCTGGCCGTCGAACCGATGACCTGCCCGCCCGACGCGCTCAACAGCGGCACGGACCTGATCATCCTGACCCCCGGGGAAGAGGTCGAACGAAGCTTCGGAATCCTCGCCGAGAAGACGGGCTGAACGGCGTCGGCTCGCACCCCCTTGTCGGTGACGGGTGTCATAGTGGGTCAATGACGACCCTTGGGCAGCTCCGGAAGGCCGCGCTCTCCCATCCGGAGGCTGAGAAGCGCGGGGCCGGACCCGGTGCGACCGCGTTCACCGTGGGCGGTACCGACTTCGCCTCGGCGGACGCCGACGGCGGTGTGCGCCTCAGCCTCCCCGAGGCCGAAGCGGCCGAGGTCCTCTCCGGCTACGCCACCGCGGAGACCGTGGGCTCCGAGGTGCGGATACCGCTGGCCGACATCGACGGACAGCAGCTGAACCGCTGGGTGTGGCGTGCCTGGCTCAACTGCGCGCCCGAACCCCTCGTGCAGCGGGCGATCGCTGCCGAAAGCGCGGTACCCGGCGAGGTCGGTGACCTGCCCAGGGGCATCGGGAGGCCCGCCACCCGGGCTCTGGTCGGAATGGGCGTCACCACGCTCGACCAGGTCGCCGAGTACACCGAAGCCGAACTCACCGCGATGCACGGGGTCGGTCCGAAGGCCGTCCGGTTGCTCGGCGAGGCGCTCGGCTCCTCCGGTCGCGGGTTCAGGCCCCCTCGAGGATCTCGGTGAGGCGGGCCAGGTCCTCCTCGGTGTCGATGTCCTCGGGGCTGGCGATGTCGTCGCAGGCGACCGTGGTGACCAGGTGGGAGTAGGTGCGTAGGAAGGGCCGGGCGCCCACGTCCTGTTCGGCCATCGAGTAGACCGTTGACCAGTGTTCGCGCCCCAGCATCACCGGGTTGCGGGGGTTGCCGTTGTAGGTCGCCACCGCTGCGCGGGCGCCCTGCTCGTAGGCCTCCACCAGGCGGTTGACGGCCTCAGCGGTGACCAGGGGCTGGTCGGCGAGTGCGACGAGGACGGCGTCGACGGCGTCGGGCAAGGCGTCGATTCCGGCACGCACCGAGGAACCCATGCCGGTGGACCAGTCGGGGTTGTTCACGGTGAGGGCACCGGCCACACTGGTGTCCGCAGCGCCCAGGACGACCAAGACCGGTCCGCAACCGCCCCGGTTCAGGGTGCGCACCCCCCGGTCGACGAGGCGTTCACCGCCCACTTCGACCAAAGCTTTGGGGCGACCGAGCCTGCTCCCAGACCCCGCCGCCAACAGCAGGCCCGCTACCAGGCCCATTCCCCTGCCCTCCGGTTCCCCAGTACCCATGACGCGATGATGCCACGGGCCGGGTTCTCGAGTGGTCTCCCTTGGCGAGCCCGTCGGCGAGAATCGCGCCACGGCCCCGAGGGCGCTGCTCTGAACTGGTGTTTTCTAGCGGCCCCGGTTTCGGTTCACCGCTCCGAGTGACCGAATCCGGCCGGAATCAGCGGGGCATCGGGCGTGTCCCGGTGGATTCTGCCGCTGGTCTCCCGCAGGGCGCGACCGCTCCCGCCCCACCGCGTCTGCACGAGTTCGGCGGCGATGGACACGGCTGTCTCCTCCGGGGTCCGGGCACCCAGGTCGAGCCCGATCGGCGAGTGCAGCCGTTCCATGGCCTCCTCGTCGACGCCCGCCTCCCGGAGCCGCTCGATCCGGTCGTCGTGGGTGCGCCGCGATCCCATGGCGCCGATGTACCCGGCCTGGGTGGTCAGCGCCCGCTTGAGAACGGGAACGTCGAACTTGGGGTCGTGGGTGAGCACGCAGATCGCGGTGCGCTGGTCGATCTCGTCGGCGATCTCGTCCAGGAACACGTGCGGCCACTTCACCACCACGTCCTCGGCCGTGGGGAACCGCTTGGCGGTCGCGAAGACCGGGCGGGCGTCGCAGACCGTCACCCGGTAACCGAGGTAGGTGCCGAGGTCGGCCACGGCGGCCGCGAAGTCGATGGCGCCGAACACCAGCATGCGGGGTGCCGGGGTGAACGACTGGACGAACACCTCCAGCTCGTCGCCGCGTCGCTGGCCGTCCGTGCCGTAGTGCAGGAGACCGGTGCTGCCCTGGGCGAGCATGCCTCGGACGTCGTCGTCGAGTGCCGCGGCCAGGCGCTCGCCCCCGTTGCCCAGGTCCCCCTCCGCGTGGCCGGGCCAGACCACACGGCGGCGGCCCACCCGGTCCGTGTCCGAGGGGTCGGCCACGATCGTGGCCACCGCCACCGGCTGGTGCTCGTCGATGGCACCGATGACCGAGCCGAGTTGGGCGTAGGTCTGCCGGTTGATCGGCTCGACGAACATGTGCAGGGTTCCGCCACAGGTCAGGCCGACGCTGAAGGCGTCCTCGTCGCTGACGCCGTAGGTGCGGCGCACGGGGGCACCGGTGCGGATGGCTTCCAGCGCCTCCTCGTAGACCGCTCCCTCCACGCAGCCACCCGATACGCTGCCGGTGACCTCTCCGGACGCGCTCACCAGCATGGCCGCGCCCGCGTCCCTGGGAGCGCTCTTGTAGGTGTCGATGACCGTCGCCACCGCGAACGTCTCCCCCGAGGCGTACAGCTCGGACACGGTCGCTCGGATATCACGCACTCGGCACCACTTCCAGAATCCCCGCTTCAGGCTCCACCTACTCCTGTGGGCCCCGATACCAACCTATGTGCCCCAGACAACACAGAAGAGCCCCCGTTTCTCCAGAAAACGAGGGCTCGATTCGGTTTCATCTACGAACGGGCCGGTGAAGGGGCCGTGCTCACGGCTGCTCGGGGTCTGCTCCCCCACCGCGCTCGGGCTCCTCGCCCTCGCCGAGGACCAGCAGCGACCGGAACTCCGCCAGGTTGCGCTGGGCCAGTTCGCCGTCGGTGCTCTGAATAGCCATGACCGGCAGCGACGTGCCGTCCGACAGGTCCAGGCACGGCCAGGGCTCACCCACCGGCATCCGGATGTCCAGGACCTCCGGCCACACCAGGTAGTGCGTGCGGATCCCGTTGATCACGATCACGTTCTTCGTACTGGCGATCAGCCGGGGGCGACCCAGCATGTTCAGCCCGCCAGCGATGGCCAGGCCCATCCCGACCACCAGGATCCGGTCCAGGACACTCCATTCATTGGGCAGGATCACGGCGAGCACGACCATGGTGCCCACGATCAGCAGGGCGAGGCCGTAGGCGACCAGCCGCACCGCCCTGGGCCGCCAGGTCTTCGGCAAGGTCGGCTTCTCCGATACCTCATCCACAGCTTGTTCCCTCGTCCGCACCAACTGCTCCATCCGTGTCCGGTCCCCGGCGCGCGAACCGGCGAAGGGGGTGGGGTTCAGCGGCGCAGCCCGCGGAGGGCCGCCGCCGTGTCCAAGGCGGCAAGCGCGGCTTCGGCGCCCTTGTTCTCGACGCTTCCTGGCAGCCCCGCGCGGTCGCGCGCCTGTTCAAGGGTGTCACATGTGAGCACACCATTGCCCACGGGGGTGGATTCACGCAGGGCCACCTCGGTCAGCCCGTGGGTGACCGACTGGCACACGTAGTCGAAGTGCGGGGTACCCCCGCGGATGACCGCGCCCAGCACGATCACCGCGTCGTGCTTGCGTGCCAGCTCCTGCGCCACCACCGGGATCTCCACCGCTCCCGCCACCGTCACCACAACGGTCTCGGCCGCTCTCGAGCTCTTCACCACATCGAGCGCGTTGGCGAGCATCGGCTCGATGATCGGCGCGTTCCAGCGGGTGGTGACGATGCCGACCGACATCCCCGAGGCGTCGACCTGGTGTTCGTCCGGACGTCCTGTGCCGCTCATGCTCGGCCCTTCGGTTCTTGGTTGGTTCTACTTCGCGACGCCGGCCAGGTCGTGGCCCATGCGGTCGCGCTTGGTCAGCAGGTAGGAGAGGTTGTCGTCGGTGACGAACGTGGGCATCGCCACACGCTCGACCACGCGCACACCGTGCCGCTCCATGCCCTCGGCCTTGGCCGGGTTGTTGCTCAGCAGGCGCACGGAGGACACGCCCAGGTCCGCGAGGATCCGGGCACCCGCGCCGAACTCGCGCGCGTCGGCGGGCATGCCCAGTTCGAGGTTGGCGTCGACGGTGTCGGCGCCCCGGTCCTGGAGGCTGTAGGCGCGCAGCTTGTGCAGCAGCCCGATGCCCCGGCCCTCGTGACCGCCCATGTACACGATCACCCCTCGCCCTTCCTTGGCGATGTCGGCCATGGCGCTGTCCAGCTGGGCCCCGCAGTCGCAGCGGTTCGAGCCGAAGGCGTCCCCGGTGAGGCACTCGGAGTGCACCCGGGCCAGGACGTCGCTGCCGTCGGTCAGGTCTCCGTAGACCAGGGCGATGTGCTCGGCGCCGTCCGCGGTGCCCTTGTAGCCGATCGCGCGCCACTCACCGTGCTGGGTGGGCATGCGGGTCTCGACCATACGGTTGACCAGCGGGGGGTTGGCCTCCTCTTCCGTGAGGACCTGGCCGAGGGCGGCACGGTAGGCGGCCAGCTGCTCGACGGAGACCAGCTTCAGGCCGTGCTCGTCGGCGAACTCGCGCAGGCGGGGCAGCCGCGCCATGGTGCCGTCGTCGTTGACCACTTCGGCCAGCACCCCGGAGGGGTTCAGGCCGGCCAGGCGGGCGAAGTCGATCGAGGCCTCGGTGTGGCCGCGGCGGGCCAGGACACCGCCCGGGCGGGCGCGCAGCGGAAGGATGTGGCCGGGGCGCACGAAGTCCGTGGGGCGGCTCTCGGCGGCGGCCAGCAGGCGGATGGTGTGGGCGCGGTCGGCGGCCGAGATACCCGTGCTGACGCCCTCGCGGGCGTCGACGGTGACGGTGTAGGCGGTGCGCAGGCTCTCTTCGTTGCGCGCGGTCATCAGCGGCAGGTCGAGGCGGTCCAGGGCGTCGCCCTCCATGGGGACGCACACGACACCGGAGGTGTAGCGGATCATGAACGCCAGCAGTTCCGGGGTGGCGAGCTCGGCGGCGAAGATGAGGTCACCCTCGTTCTCGCGGTCCTCGTCGTCCACGACCAAGATGGCTCTGCCTTTGGCGAACTCGACGACGGCGTCCTCGATCGGGTCGAGGGCGACGGACTTCTCGTGGTCGGCGGCCGGGCTGGTGTCGGTGACGGTCATTCCCGCTCCCTGAAGGTACGTCGTGGGTGATTCGGTGGGTGGTGTGGCGGCGCGCCGAGTGGGGCGCGGACGCGGGGTCAGGCGCGGGCGCCGTCCTGCTTGCGGGCGCCGTCCTGCGCGCGGGCCTGGGCGACCGCGGTGATGCGCTCCACGTACTTGGCGATGACGTCCACCTCGATGTTCACGGTGGCGCCGACCGCCAGGCCGCCGAGGGTGGTGGCCTCCAGGGTGGCCGGGATGAGGCTGACCTCGAAGAACTCGTCGTCGGCGCCGGGGGCGCTCACGGCTGAGACGGTGAGGCTGGTGCCGTCCACGGTGATGGAGCCCTTCTCCACCACGTAGGGGGAGAGGTCCGGTGCCATGCCGAAACGGAGGACGTCCCAGTTGTCGCCGGGATTCCGGGAGATGAGGGTGGCGGTGCTGTCGACGTGCCCCTGGACGATGTGGCCGCCGAGACGGCTGTCCGTGCGGGCTGCGCGCTCCAGGTTCACGGGGGCGCCGGGGGTGAGGTCGCCGAGGGAGGAGCGGTCCAGTGACTCCTTCATCACGTCGGCGGTGAAGGTGCCCTCACCCCGGTCGACGACGGTCAGGCACACACCGTTGACCGAGATGGAGTCGCCGTGCTTGGCGTCGGAGCTGACCAAGCGGCCGTGCACGGTGAGCAGGACAGCCTCGCCGTTGGCACCGGCCGGTTCGAGAGAGATGACCTTGCCGAGCTCTTCCACGATTCCGGTGAACACGCCCTACGTCCCTTCGCCTGTGCGGCTCCGGGGAAAAAGGCTGTGGAAAACGGGTCCACGGCAAGGACGACACTGACAGCCGTCGCCAAGGGTTGACACGGCATCAGACCCGTCCCAACGCGTACTGCCTCCCATCCGGACTTTCACCGTCGGTACCGGAATTCCACCGGTTCAACCGGCCGATGGACTCGGCCGGGTCGCGGACTATCACCGCCGGTTCGGACTTTCACCGACCCCGGAGCACGCGTTTGACTCTTGTCTAAACGCTCACGATCCTAGCCCCTCCATCACACGAACGCATAGTCGTTGTGACCGGAGTCATGTTCGGCCGGGGTCGTCGGGGGTGTCTTCGGGGGTGCCGTCAGGCCCGTGTTCGGCGGACTGTTCGGGGGTCTCCCGGAGGGTCGCCTCCGGGCGGGCGGCCAAGCCGCTGCGCACGAACATCTCCGGGGCACCGTAGGTCGCCCAGAAGGCCAGAACGCCGTAGACAACGAAGGCCACCAGTGCCGCGGGCAGACCGGCCAGGTCCCGGAAGAGAACCTGCTCCAGGACCAGGATGAGCACGACCACGGAGATCCCGAGGACGAACCGGGCCACCCGAGCGGTGACCGCGCCCGCCGCGCTGTACCAGCCGCGCCGGTGCAGCAGGGTGAGGCCGAGGACACCGCCCAGGAGCGCTCCGCAGGTCGTGTAGAGCCCGGCGAGGGTACTTCCGGCCGGGTCCGCCGGGGTGGCGCCGATCCACTCGGTGGCCGGGACCGCCCAGTCGCCGCGCACGCCCAGCTGCCACACGGTCGCCGCGACACAGGGCACCAGCGCGAAGGCGAGGAGGTACGACACCCAGCGCGCCGTGTCCAGGGAGTGCCACCACGCCAGCACGCGGTCCTCGTAGCGCAGGACCGCCCACAGCAGGGCACCGCCGACCAGCAGGCCGACCAGCACGTCGCTGAAGAAGTGCGCACCCAGGTAGATCCGGGAGAAGGCGATGAGGGCGATCACCGCGACGGCCGCCCACAACAGGGCCCGGCGGCCCGACTTCACGCCCAGATAGCCGTAGGCCACGATCGCGGCCTGGCTGTGCCCCGAGGGCATCCCGAAGCTGCTGTGTTGGCTGTAACCGGTGATCTGCGCGTCGAACCAGTAGGGCCGGGAGCCGTAGGAGAACGACTTGAGCAGGTTGTTCACCACGGCTGAGGCGATGACCGCGACGAACAGCCGAGCACCCAAGCCCGCGTGGACGCTCCAGAAGACGGCGGCCAGCAGGGCGACGATGACGCCCTGCGAGCCCAGATGGGTGATGGCGCCGAGCGGATGGGCGAGCCACTCCCCCGCACCCTGCAGCCACAGGATGGCGACGTTCTCCGCCTCCCACAGCGCGTCCATGGCCAGGTGCTCGGAACTCCAAGCGTTCACGCGTACTCCACGGGTCCGCGCCTGGCAACGCGCTCACGCCGCGCCGCTCCCCCGGACACGGGCACTTCGGGCGCGTGGAGGGGAAGACGGAGCCGCGACCAAGCGATAATCAACGACTACAGCGGGCAGCATAGGGCGCCGAGGGCCACTGTGACCAGGTCCACACGGCCGCCGCGCCGCGATCGTTATGCGCTGGCCTGCTGGGCCTGGGCGCGGAGGGACTCGACCGCCTTGGCGGGGTCCTGGGCACCGTAGACGGCGGAGCCCGCCACGAAGACATCGGCGCCGGCCTCGGCGGCGCGTTCGATGGTCTCGTCGCTCACTCCCCCGTCGACCTGCAGCCACACCGCGGCCTCGCGGTCGTCCAGCAGCTGACGGGCCCTGCGGATCTTGGGCAGGATCAGGTCCAGGAACTTCTGGCCGCCGAACCCGGGCTCGACGGTCATCAGCAGGAGCATGTCCATCTCGCCGATGAGGTCCGCGTAGGGCTCGACCGGCTCGGCGGGGTTCAAAGCCAGGCCGGCGCGGGCGCCCTGCTTGCGGATCTCGCGCAGCGTGCGCACGGGGGCGTTGGCCGCCTTGGCGTGGATGGTGACGCTGCCCGCGCCCGCCTCCGCGTAGCCGGGGGCCCAGCGGTCGGGGTCCTCGATCATCAGGTGGCAGTCCAGCGGTGTGGAGGCCGCCTTGGCCAGGGACTCCACGACGGGCAGGCCCAAGGTGAGGTTGGGTACGAAGTGCCCGTCCATGACGTCGACGTGCAGCCAGTCCGCGGTCGGAACGGCGGCCGCCTCGTCGGCGAGGTGCGCGAAGTCGGCGTTGAGGATGCTGGGAGAGATCTGAATTGCCACGTCAGCAGTGTATCCGGGCCCGTAGGGGGCAGGTGTGCGGCGGGGACCACATCGATCGATGGGAGCGCCATGCTTGATCAGGACGGCCTTCAGGACTTCCTGGAGGCCTACAGCCGAGAGCTGGTGGGCGGAGACCTCGACGGGATCTCCGCGCGGTACAGCTACCCGGCCTATGTGGCGGGAGACGAGCAGAGCATTCCCGTGGCCGCGCCCGCGGACGTCAAGGCGGCCTTCGCGGGCGCCGCCGAGCAGTACCGCAAGCGCGGGATGGTCGGCGCGGTGGCCGAGATCCGGCGGACCGAGGAGCTCACGTCAAGGCTGGTGTGGGCGGACGTGCGCTGGTCCTACCAAGACAAGAAGGGCGCGGAGGTCCAGGCCGAGTCCTACCGGTACCTCCTGAGGGAAGCCGGGAACTCCTGCCTGATCTGTGTCGTGGTCGCCACGGGTGCCGAGTAGTCCGACAGGGACGGAAAACCCTGCGGAGGCGGGAAACCCAGTCGTCCCGGACCCGCTGCTGCGGCATACTGCGCTCCCTGGACCACACACCACGGAATGCGACGGCACAGTGCAGAAGAACGACTACGACGGCTTCGCCGCCGCCTACTCGGCGGACAACGAAGCCAACCTGGTAAACGGCTACTACGAGCGCCCCGCGATGGTGAACCTCGCCGGTGACGTGGACGGGCGCCGCATCCTCGACGCCGGCTGCGGGTCCGGGCCGCTGGCCGCGGAGCTCCGTGCCCGGGGCGCCACCGTGACGGGCTTCGACTCCAGCGCGGAGATGGTCAAGCTGGCCCGGCAGAGGCTGGGCGAGGACGCGGACCTGCGCGTCGCCGACCTCGACCGGCCCCTGCCTTTCGTCGACGGCGCCTTCGACGACGTGGTCGCCTCCCTGGTCCTCCACTACCTGCGGGACTGGACCGGAGCGCTCGCCGAACTGCGGCGCGTGCTGAAGCCGGGCGGCCGCCTCGTCCTTTCGGTGAACCACCCCACCGTCTACAAGTGGCTCAACCCCGAGGCCGACTACTTCGCCGTCACCGAATGGTCGGACACCCACTCGTTCAACGGCCAGGCGGCCACCCTCACCTACTGGCACCGGCCCCTACACGCGATGACGGACGCCTTCACCGGCGCGGGCTTCCGCATCGCCGTCATCAGTGAACCGCCCTACGCACCGGACACACCGCAGGAACTGCTGCCGCCGAGCCTCCGGAACCGGACCGCCTTCCTGAGTTTCCTCTTCTTCGTGCTGGAAGCGGACTAGGGCGGACGAGGTTCGCGGTCCCTACGGTTACCCCTCGTACGGCTACTCCGCCTTCTTGCGGAAGAGGGCGAGGAACATCGCGTCGGTGCCGTGGACGTGCGGCCAGAACTGCACGTAGTTGCCCTCGGGTCCCGCGGCGAGGTCGGGAACCTCGTCGAGGTAGTCGGGGGCGCGCAGGAGCTCGAGGTCGTCGCGCTCGGCGAGGACCTTCCGAACGATCACGTCGGTCTCGTCCAGGTGCGGTGAACACGTCACGTAGGCGACCACCCCGCCGGGGCGCGCGGCCTCGGCGGCGCTGGTGAGCAGGTCGTGCTGGAGCGGGGCCAGCTGGGCGACGTTCTCAGGGCCTCGGCGCCAGCGGGACTCGGGGCGCCGGCGCAGGGCGCCCAGGCCGGTGCACGGAGCGTCCACCAGGACCCGGTCGAAGGAACCCGGCTTCCAGGCGGGCTTGGTGCCGTCGGCGGCGATCACGCGCCCGGCATCACGGGGCGCACGGCGCACGGCGCCCGCGACCAGGCCCGCCCGGGCGGGCTGGAGCTCCGAAGCGACCAGGCGGGCCCCGCCCTGGCCGGCGAGGGAGGCCAGCAGGCCGGCCTTGCCGCCGGGACCGGCGCACATGTCCAGCCAGAGACCGCCCCCACCCTGGGCGTCCACGCGGGACAGCGCCAGCGCAACGAGCTGGCTGGCCTCGTCCTGGACGGCGGCCCGGCCCTGGCGGACCTCGCGGATCGCGCCCGGGTCGCCCTCGGGCAGGTAGGCGGCGAAGGGCGAATAGCGGCCGGGTTCGCCGCCCGACTCCTCGAGGTCGGAGACCTTGGCGCGGCCGGGCTTGGCGACCAGCGTCACCTTGGGGCGCTCGTTGTGCGCCACCAGGAGCTGCTCGGTCCGCACCAGCCCGTCCTTCGCACGCTCGCCCAGGGCGCGGGCCAACTCCTTGACCACCCAGCGCGGGTGGCTCTCCACCACGGACAGGTATCCGCTGGGGTCGCGCTCACGGTCGGGCGCAACCACCTCGATCCAGGCGTCCAGGTCGCGGGCGCTGACCTTGCGCAGGATGGCGTTGACGAACCGGGACCGGTGGTGGCCCACCACGCGGCGGGCCAGGTCCACGGTCTCGCTGACGGCCGCGTGCGACGGGACGTTCATCGAGAGCAGCTGGTGGGAGCCGAGCCGCAGTAGGGGCAGCACCTCGTCGTCCACGGACGCAAGAGAGCGGTCGACGCACGTCTCCAATACGGCGTCATAGGTCCCCTGGCGGCGCAGCGTCCCATAGGTGAGCTCGGTGGCAAGCGCGGCGTCCCGGCCGTGGATGCCGCGCTCGTTGAGCAGGGCGGGCAACAACAGGTTGGCGTAGGCGTCGCGCTGCTCGACCGCGCGCAGCACGTCATAGGCGACTCTGCGGGCGGGATCGCGCGGCTGGGGCGGACCGGACCGCTGGCCACCGCCCTGGCGGGGCTTCTTGCCCTTGCGCGGACGCTGGTTCCGGGACCGGGACTGCTCGCTCAACTGCTCTGCCTCAACAAGCCGGGGACGTGTACTGGCGCGCGCTCACGCCCGCCTGCACCGAGAGTACGGCAGCTCAGCGGCCCAGCCGGTCAACTTCGGTGGGACGCACGCCACGCGCCCAGTCCACGGCGGGCATGGCCTTCTTCCCCTGGGGCTGGACCTCGCCGAGTTCGACCGGGTGGGTGCTGGTTCCCGCGACGACGCGCTTCTTGTCCACGTGCAGCTCACCCGGATCCAGGTCGGGGCGGTCGGCGTCGGGGACCGGCCGGACCGGGCCGACCTTCAGGCGCGTGCCGCGGAAGGTCGTCCACGCCCCCGGTGCCGGGGTACAGGCGCGGGCGACCCGGTCCACGCGCAGGGCGGGCGCGGTGAAGTCGAGTTCAGCGTCGAGGGTGTTGAGCTTGCCGGCGTAGGACACGTCGGACTCCGGCTGCGGAACCGGGCTGAGCTCACCGGAGGCGATGCCGTCGACGGTGCGCACCAGCAGTCCCGCCCCGGACACCGAAAGGCGTTCGAGGAGCTCGCCGCTGGTGTCGGTGGACCGGACGGTCTCGGCGAGCGTGCCGAAGACCGGGCCCGCGTCGAGTTCCCTGACGATGCGGAAGGTGGAGGCGCCGGTGACGTCGTCGCCGTGCAGAACGGCGTGCTGGACCGGGGCAGCACCGCGCCAAGCGGGCAGCAAGGAGAAGTGCAGGTTCACCCAGCCGTGCTTGGGAATGTCGAGCGCGGACTGCGGCAGCAGAGCGCCGTAGGCCACCACGGGGCAGCAGTCGGGGGCGATCTCGGTGAGGCGCTCCAGGAACTCGGGGTCACCGGCCTTGGCGGGCTTGAGGACCTCGATCCCCTCGCTCTCGGCGAGCTCGCCGACCGGGCTCGCCGACACCTTGCGGCCGCGCCCGGACCGCGCGTCGGGCCGGGTGACCACGGCGGCGACCTCGTGGTCGGAGTCGATCAGTGCCCGGAGTGAGGGCACCGCCACCTCCGGTGTTCCCGCAAAGACAAGCTTCATGTTCGTACTTCCCCTCCGCTGCGCCTGTGGATCCCTGTTCTACCAGTCCCGGCGGGCCCGGCCGCCGTGGAAGACGGGCGGTGTCGGGGCCTTCTGATAGACCAGGGTTGATGACAGCGCAGCCCGGCCAGCCCGACGAGGTCCTCTTCGACCTGCCGAGGCAGGAGAAGAAAGCACCGGAGAAGGCGAAGGCCGCCACCGCGAAGAGCCGGCGACCGGCCAAGCGCAGGCCCGCCGACCGGCTCCCCGTGGCGCGCGTCATCGTGGACACCCCGCTGCCGCACCTGGACCGCTACTTCGACTACCGGGTGCCCGCCGACATGGACGAGACCGCCGTGCCGGGCTGCCGGGTGAAGGTCCGCTTCAACGGCCGCCTGCTGGCGGGCTTCCTCGCCGAGCGGGTGGAGAGTTCGGAGTTCGCCGGGCAGCTGGCCTACCTGGAGACGGTGGTCTCCCCCGAGCCCGTGCTCACCCCGGAGGTCCTGAATCTGGCCCGGGCCGTGGCCGACCGGTACGCGGGCACGCTGAGCGACGTCCTGCGGTTGGCGGTGCCACCCCGGCACGCGCGGGTGGAGAAGGAGGCAGAGGACGCGGAGGCCGGAGCTGAGGACCCGGAAACCGGAGTTGAGGACGCAGAGAGGGCCACTGAGGCTGAGGAGGCCGGGGGTGACGGCCCCCGCCCCGGCCCCTGGGGCGACTACCCCGAGGGTCCCGCGTTCCTCGAGGCACTGCGTGGGGGACGTCCGGCCCGCGCGGTGTGGAACGCGCTGCCCGGAACCGACTGGACCGACGCGATCGCGGTGGCCGCGGCGGCTGCTCTGGGCGCCGGACGCGGCACCGTGGTGGTGCTGCCGGACGGCCGCGACGTGGACGCCGTGGACGCAGCGATGACCCGACACCTGGGCGAGGGCCAGCACGTGGCGCTCACCGCCGACCTGGGCCCGGCCAAGCGCTACCGGCGCTGGCTGTCGGTGCTGCGCGGGCAGGTACAGGTGGTCGTGGGCACCCGGGCCGCGGTCTTCGCTCCCGTCCGCGACCTCGGCCTGGTGGTGCTGTGGGATGACGGCGACGACGTGCACGTGGACCCGCACGCCCCCTACCCGCACGCCCGCACCGTGCTGGCCATGCGCGCGCACCGGGCGGAGGCGGGTGCGCTGATCGGCGGGCACACCCGAACCACCGACGCGCAGCTCCTGGTGGAGTCAGGGTGGGCGCACCCGCTGGTCTCCGACCGGAAGACACTGCGGGCCCGGGCCCCGATGATCAAGCCCGCCGGTGACGACCGTGAACTCGCCCGGGACGAGGCCGCCAGGTCCGCGCGCATGCCGAGCGTGGCGCTGCGCGCGGCGCGGGAGGCGGCCCGGACCGGGCCGGTGCTGTTCCAGGTACCGCGCCGCGGCTACCTCAACACCCTGGCCTGTGCGGGCTGCCGCGCGCCGGCCCGGTGCGACGGCTGCCACGGGCCGCTGGCCGTACGCGGTTCGCACGCCATGCCCTCGTGCGGATGGTGCGGGCGCGCGGCCGGACAGTGGGCCTGCACCGAGTGCGGGGTGAACCGGATGCGAGCGGTGGTAGTGGGCGCGCGCCGGACCGCCGAGGAGCTGGGCCGCGCCTTCCCGTCGCTGACCGTGCGCACATCGGGGCGCGATGAGGTGTTGACGGAGGTCCCGGGCAAACCCTCGATCGTGGTGGCCACGCCCGGGGCAGAACCGGTGGCCGCCGACAGCGGGTACGCGGCGGCGGTGCTGTTGGACGGCTGGGCACTGCTCAACCGGGCCGACCTGCGGGCTTCGGAGGAGACGCTGCGGCGCTGGCTGCACGCGTCCGCTCTGGTCCGGCCGGGCGGGGAAGTGGTGGTGTCCGCGGACGGCTCATTGCCGGTGGTGCAGTCACTGGTGCGCTGGGACCCGGGCGGGTTTGCCGAACGCGAGCTGGCCGAGCGGAGGGAGCTCGGGTTTCCCCCCGCAGTGTCGATGGCCTCGATCACCGGCGCCCCCGAGCACGTCCGCGAGCTGTTGGACCAGATCCAGCTGCCCGAGAGCGCCGAGCTGCTGGGCCCGGTGCCGGTAGGGTCCGAGCTCAGTGAGAGCGGCACCCACCGGACCGAGCGTGCTCTTCTGCGGGTACCGCGCGGCGCGATCGGCGAACTGACCCGGGCGCTGAAGACGGCCGCCTCGGCGCGCAGCGCACGCCGGGACGAACATCTGGCCCAGGTCCGGGTGGACCCGATGCACGTGGTCTGAGCAGGACGCGGTCTGATCCGGGGGTTAGGGGGTCCCGGGCCGCGCATCGAAGCGGGCGCGGTAGAGGTCGCGCAGGAGAGAGATCTCGGCGCCGTGGTGGATGAACTCGCGGTTCAGGTGCAGGATGAGCACGACCAACGGAAAATCCGACCACTGGGGCGCTTCGGCGTTGCCGACCTGGACGGCCAAGGCGTCGTCGTCCAGTTCCTGGAGGTGGTCGGTCCAGGTGAAGTAGGCGTTGCGCAGGCGCTGGCGGGCCTCGGCGGCGGTGCTGGGCCAGTCCACGGTGTCGCGGTCGGCGGTGCGGTCGCCGAAGTGCCAGTTGATGCGGGTCTCCAGGACATCCACCACGAGGTGCCCGAGGCGCCAGGCGATGGTGGTCACCGGGGGCGGGTCGGGCTCGGGGTAGGCACCGTCGGGCGCGTGGAGGCCGTCCTCCAACTGGCGGACGGTCCAGCAGTCCGGGACCGGCTCCCAGTAGAACTCGGCGTCGGTGAGCCCCTCCAGCCGGGGCCAGAGCGAGAAGTCCCAGTAGAACCGCATCTGGGCCAGGATCTCGCCGTTCCAGTTCAGCGCCATTGACTCACTCCCCTTCCTCGCCTGGGCGCACGGCCCAGTCCGGCCAGGGTTCCACATCCCGGGGCGGACACGTCCTCGTCCGGGTAAGGCCACCATTTGAGGTCGGCGACCACCGGTTCGACGGGGAGGAAGGGGGAGAAGGCCCGTTCGGCCACGGCGCGGGGTGCCGTGGAGGTGAGAGCGAGGTAGCCGCCGCCGCTCATCATCGTGTGGAGGGTGTGGAGGCCCGAGGGTAGGGCTTCGGCGGTGAAGGGGCGGGTCATCAGTACGGCGACGGGCTCGTCGAAATCGACGAGCCCGCTGGCGTGGAGGCGACGCAGGAGGGTTTCGGTCCCGGATCCGTCGCCGGACAGGACCGCTGCCTGTCCGGGGGCGGCGAGCATCCCGGCCGTTCCCTCGGGCGCAACGTGGACGAGAGTGGCGTCCGGGTGGGCCGAGTGAACGCGCTCGGCGGTGCCGGGGACGGGACAGCCCCAGTCCACGAACTGGCGTATACCGGCGTCGGCGCACAAGTACTCGACGGCCCGGCAGAGAAAGGCCTGGTGGAGTCGGACCTGTTCGGCCTGGGCGGGGTCCGGCGGGGCACAGCCACGCGAACCGAAGCTGACGACACGGGGTTCCTGCCGGTGAACGCGCGGAGCTTCCTGTTGTCGGAACACGGCCGTGAGGGGACCTGCGTTCGGTCCTCGGACGTCCGTCACGATCACGTTCCCCCAGCCGGTTCGCTCGCGGGAGGCAAGACGCTCAGCCAGGTGGACCGGTCCGGTCCGACGGCGGCGCGCCTTGCTGTCAGGGCCTGATAGTACAGCTTGTGAACGTGATACCCAGCACAGTGATGGGTGAAATGTGACCTCCTGTCTGATATGTGAGGTCATGCGTTACAAGGTTTTATGAGTCTTAGGTCCCTGTGGTGTGGGTGTCGGTGGGGTGACCTGCGACCGGTCACTGGTGGCGGGTCCGCTTCTCTTGCTGGGGTTGCCTCTCTGGGGTGGGGTTGCCTCTCTGGGGTGGGGTGCCCCCTCTGGGCTGGGGTTGCCTCTCTGGAGTGGGGTTGCCTCTCTGGAGTGGGGTTGCCTCTCTGGGGTGGGGTTGCCTCTCTGGGGTGGGGTTGCCTCTCTGGGGTGGGGTTGCCTCTCTGGGGTGGGGTGTCCTCCTTTCCCGCCGCCCGATTGTGGCCGTCTCCGCTACGCGCCTCAAGGTCGTCGCCATCGAGCGCTTCGCGCATCAACGGCGCTCCACCTTGACCCGCTCCGCTGCGACGGCAGGTTGGCGGCTATCGGGAAAGGGGGACGGGTGGTTGAGGCCCATGCCGGGGTCGGCCTGGCGGCCGATGCCTACCTCTGCGCCGGAGCGTTGACGCCTGGCGGTGTCGCGGCCGGTCATTCTCTGCTGCGGACCCCGAACAGCACGGCCTGCGGCCGGTGGGCCACTACGCCAGAGCACACCGGTTGAGGGTGTCGCGGCCGGTCAATGTGTGCGGCGAACCCCTCGGGAGAATGCCGGGGTGCCAGGGCATCGGGGCGTGGGGCGGTAGGGCCTTGGCGGGCGGTTACCGCTTCTCGAGTGTGGAGGTGGGGGCTGGCTCGGGGTCCCCGTCCGGGTCCTTGCCCCCACCCTTGTCTTTGTTGTTGTTCCGGTTGCGGTGGGAGGGGCGGCCCTGCCACGTGGACCGGCCCGGGTTGGTCTCCCTCCGATACTTCAACCGGTTGTGGTCCGAGCACAGCGGCTGAATGTTGTCCGCGCTCGTGGACCCGCCAGCGGAGAAGCTGATTTTGTGGTCGGCCTCCGACCCGCTAGCCGGGGTGTTGCACCCCTGGGGCCAAGCGCAGGTGGTGTGACCGAACATCCCCGCATCCCGCAAAGCACCCGTGGCATCGCGCTGAGTGCGGCCCACGTCCAACACCGTCTCCCCCTTCGGGGAGGTGATCATCCGGCGCAGCACACTGTTGGGGGCCAGGGCACGGATCGCGGCCATGGACAGCACCTGCCCATCCTGCGTGGTGGCCGGGCCAGCTGCCTTGCCCTCTTCCTGGTTCTGGAGGCCCAGGAAGGTGGGCAGGGGCACCAGGATGTTGATCATCGCCACCGCAGCACGCTTGCGACCCTTGCCCTTGCTGTCCCCGCCCTGGGCACCCTCAGCGCCCTCGCTGTTCTCGGCGCCCTCGCTGGGGGTGGTGGGGTCGGTGGGGTGGGAGGCGGACCGGACCAGGTTCATGAACGCGTCATACATCCGCTCCGAAGCCGACACGTGCAACCGGTCCTCATCGAAGGGCGGCATGTACGCCTTCAGCACACACTTCAAGATCTCAGCGTCCACGGCCGTGCCCCAGGCCTCGAACAGGTGGGTGCCATCAAAGGTGCGCAACAAACGCGCACCCCTGGCTTCGAAGGCGGCCTGGTGCTCCTCCTCCAACACCGCCGGGTTGTGCCGGGCCAGCAGCTCCTTGCCCAGCCGGTTGATGTCGGTCACCGACATCGCCGGCTCCTTGGCCTTGGCGGCCAAGATCCCGGCCTCGATGATCCGCCGGAACCTACCAGCGTCCGGGCAGTCCTTGGTGTTGCGCTTGTCCACCGCCCTGTCAGCGGTCCGGCACACCGCCACCGCCTCACCGATCGACAGCAGCCCGGAGTCCAGGCCTTCGCGGGTGGCGGGCAGCTCCTGGGCGAACAGGCGCCGGGCCAGCTCGGCGCGCCCGTTGGCCTCACCCGGGGCCATCCCCACCGAGTGGATCAGCCAGTTCTGCACCGACCGCTGCCCGCCCGCCTCCAACAACGTCCCGGCCGCTTCCAGCTGGGCCAGGCGCAGCAGCATCGCAAGCTGGGCCCGGTCGAAGTCCTCGAACACCTGCGAGACCACGTCCAGGACCTCACCGGCCGCACCCGTCGGAGGCACCTCGGCCATTTCGGAGGCGATCTTTTCCCGGGCAGTGCGCATGGCGGCCACGGCGGGCGTAGTGCCCGCCGTGTTCCCGCACTGCCCGAAAGAAGAAGTCATACCCTAAGGATATCAAGAAAGACCCAGAAAGGACCTATCCCGGGGGTTAGAAAACACTTACCCGACCACACTGGACCGCCTTTTCCTTTTCCTGGATCGAAGCCCTACAAAAACGGAGCGCACACCCCTGCCCGCATTCTTGGGCAAAGCGGACAAATGCGGGCCCGAATGGGAATGATCTTGCCCCTGTCTCCACTCTCGACGGCCGAGGGTGGAGACAGGGGCAAGATCATCGGGGTTTTCGCCGCGCGCATTGACCGGCCGCGACACCCGATCCGTCAACGCTCCGGCGCAGGGGCCCACCCGGCCGAAGGCCGCGCTGTTCGGGGTTCGCAGGGGCGAATGACCGGCCGCGACACCGCCAGGCGTCAACGCTCCGGCGCAGTGGCAGGCATCGGCCGCCAGGCCGACAGGATCAGTTTTCGGGCGAAGCCCGGAATGGCTCGAACCTCGACCACCCGTCCCCCTTTCCCGATATCCGCCAACCCGCCGTCGGAGCGGAGCGGGTCAAGGTGGAGCGCCGTTGACGCGCGAAGCGCTCGATGGCGACGACCTTGAGGCGCGTAGCGGAGACGGCCACAATCACGCGGCGGGAAAGGAGGACACCCCAGCCCAGAGAAGGAGCCCCAGCCAAAGACGGCAATCCGCAGCACCCGAGAAATCCCACCACCCGAAAAGCATCCGACCGAAACACATCCAACCGCAAAGCATCAAGCCGGCAACTCCTACCCTGCGTGATTTTAGCCCAACAGCTCCCGACTGAACGGGTTCTGAATAGGTTTCGAACCATCCGGACCCCGCCAGTTGACCTCAAGTGCGCTTGAGGGCTCAGGGTGATGATTGCCGGGCGCTTGGCCCGTGATGAGTCACTGACGAGGAGTGGAACATGGTTGGCAGTGTTAGCCGGGTTGACGGTGGTGGCAGCCGGACCGTACTGGTAACGGGCGCGACCGGCACCCAGGGGGGAGCCGTCGCACGAGAGCTGCTGTCGCGGGGGCACACGGTACGTGCCTTGGTCCGCGACCCGGACAGGGCCGGGGCCCAGGAACTCAAGGGCCTGGGCGCGGAGCTCGTCCGGGGTGACCTGGACGACGCCGACTCGCTGTTCCGGGCCATGGACGGTGTGGACGGCGTGTTCAGCGTGCAGGCGACCGGCGACACCCCGGAGGAGACCGCCGCCGAGACCCGACAGGGCAGGTCCGTTGCGGACACGGCTCTGGCGGCCGGGGTGGCGCACCTGGTGTACAGCTCCGTGGACGGAGCCGAGCGTGACACGGGGATCGACCACTTCGAAAGCAAGGCCGCGGTCGAGCGGCACATTCGGCGGCTGGGCATCTCCGCGACGGTTCTGCGGCCGGTGTTCTTCCTGGACAACCTGCTCGGCTTCGCCGACGCGAAGGACGAACGGGTCATGCAGCTCCCGATCAGGGCGGAGCGGCCGATCCAGATGGTCGCCAGCGACGACATCGCGTACTTCGCAGCCAACGCCTTCGAGGCCCCGCGCGAGTACGCCGGTCGGCGGATCGCGATCGCGGGCGACGAGATCACCTTCCCCGCGATCGCGGAGATCTACGAACGCGTCACCGGGGTCCCGACCCGGTTCGAGCCCGTAGTACCGATCGAAGACCCCATGCTCCGGTGGTTCGACGAGGCGGGCTACGACGCCGACATCGCGGCCCTGCGCCGGGAACACCCGGGTCTGCTGACCGCGGAGGCGTTCCTGGCACACAGGCTCTCCGCGTCCACCTAGGCAGCGTTCAGAGCACGTTGCGCGGGTCCGGGACCGGGGCGAGCCGACCGTCGCAGTCGGCGTACTCCCAGCGTGGACCCCGCGCCACCAGGTCGGCAACTGCGCCCACCAAGCGGTCGACGTGCTCCCCGGTGGTCCCCACGCCGAGGCTCGCGCGCACGGCCTGCGTGTGGCCCTCGGGCAGCAGGTGCTTGGTGAGCGGGTGGGCGCAGAACAGGCCGTCCCGCACACCGATGCCGTACTCGGCGGAGAGCGCCGCCGCCAGCAGGTCGGCGGGCAGACCGTCGACGACGAAGGACACGATCCCGACCCTGGGCTGCTCCGCCCCCCAGAGGGTCAGCTCGTGCACACCGTCGATCTCGGCAAGGCCGGCGCGCAGGCGCTCCAAGAGGGTGGCCTCGGTGATGTGCTGCAAGGAGAAGGTCTCCTGGGAGAAGGTGTCACAGGCGGCCGCCAAAGCCACGGCCCCGAGGACGTTGGGGCTCCCGGCCTCGTGGCGCGCGGGCAGGTCGTTCCAGACCACGTCGTGCTCGGTGACCTTCTGGGTGGCTCCCCCGCCGGCGAGGTACGGAGTGGCTTCGCGCAGCCAGTCGGCGCGGCCGGCCAGGACACCGGAGCCGAAGGGCGCGTAGAGCTTGTGGCCGGAGAGCGCCACGTAGTCGGCCCCGGTTTCGGTGAGGCTGAACGGCAGGTGCGGCACGTACTGAGCTGCATCGACGACGATACGGGCGTCCTCAGCGTGGGCGGCCTCGACCAGCTCCTCCACCGGCCAGATCTCACCGGTGACGTTGGAGGCGGCGGTCACGCACAGCAGCTTGGGCCCGTCGGGGGCCTCGGCCAGCGCGGCGCGGGCGGCGCGGACAGCCGCTTCGGGGGTCTCGGGCAGCGTCAGCCGGACCACCTTCCCGGCGCGCGAGGTGGGGTGCTCCCAAGGCAGCAGGCTCGCGTGGTGCTCGGTCTCGAACACCACCACGGTGCACCCTTCGGGAACGGCGCGGGACAGCAGGTTGACGGCGTCGGTGGTGCCCCGGACGAACACCACGGCGTCCGCGGAGCCGGTCTCGTCGGCTTCGGTGCGCACGCCCAGGAAACGGGCGACGCTGCGGCGGGCCCGCTCGTAGGAGTCGGTACTGACCTGCGAGTGGTGTCCGGCCCCGCGGTGGACGCTGGCGTAGTACGGCAGGGCCGCGGAGAGCGCGTCGGCGACGCTGGTCAGGTAGGGCGCGCTGGCGGCGTAGTCGAAGTTGGCGTAGTCGACGTACTCCCCGGTGACGAGGGGGACCCCGCTGTCGGGGGTGACGATCGAGCAGGCATCACCCGCGTCGGCGGAACGGACGGCGGACCGGCTGGAACGGGCGGGGTCGAACGGAATGACTGTGGTCATGAAGGCACCTCTTCTGCAGGTCGTGGGACCCACAGGGGTACGCCGGATGTCGGCTTCGCCTCAGGGGTCCGCGCTTGTCTGACACGGTCGTGTCGGGACCTGGTCCTCACCCGGGGCACCCCACCGCGGAAGGAGGGTTGCCGACCAGCTAGCCGGGGCTTGTCGCTGGTACTCGTGACCTGTGCCGAAATGTAACACATGGATCGCCTGGGGCGCAGCGGCACTCTGGTGTGGCCTGGAACACCCCCCGCTTGACACCCACCGCCACGGCTGGTCCATACTGTTTCTGAACTGCCCTCACGTCGCGGGTGTCCGGTTTCCCCCGGCCGCCCTTCAGGCGCGAGACTCCAGTGCGTTGGAGTTTTCGCATGCCCGCAGACGAGAGGTGCGTCCTTTGTACGGCGATGACCGTGTCCAGCAGCTTTTCCGCAACCCCAGGGTTGTCCTCATCTCCGGCTACGCCCGACTTCCCGACTCGGTGGCGAGCCATTCCCAGTACCAGCGGCTCGGTGTCGTGCTCGCGGTGGACTCCGCGGACGGCCGTATCGTGGCCGCGGACACCACCCTCCTCACGGATCTGGCCAAGGACTTCTTCCGCGCCCTGGTCGAGGGCTCCTCAGTGACCGAGGACATCGCGGAGATCGTCCACAGGGTCCAGACACGGTACGCGGGCCAGTCCGGCGCCGCCCTCACCACCGCGCTGCGCCGCTGCTTGGAGACCTATTACCAACTGCGGGACGGCGATCAGCTTCCCGGTAGCCAGCTGCCCGCCGCCCCCGATGGCAAGGAGTGACCCTTGAGTGAGACCGCCCCCGACGCTCCCGCCCCCGAAGCACCCCTCCCCCTCGCCGGGGTGCGGATCGCCGACCTCTCCCGGGTCCTGGCGGGCCCGTACGCCACCATGCTCCTCGCCGACATGGGCGCCGAGGTGGTGAAGGTGGAGCAGCCGGGCAAGGGTGACGACACCCGGTCCTGGGGCCCTCCCTACGCCGCACCCTCGGAGGAGCACCGGGAGGACCACTCCCCCGGTGAGGCCGCCTACTTCCTGTCCGTGAACCGGAACAAGCGCAGTCTGGCCGTCGACCTCAAGGACCCGGAGGGACTGGCCGCAGTCCAGGACCTGTGCGCTACCTCGGATGTGGTGATCCAGAACTTCCGGCCCGGCGTGATCGACCGCCTCGGCCTGGGCTACGAGGAGATCAGCAAGCGCAACCCGGCGCTCGTGTACTGCTCGGTGAGCGGCTTCGGCCCCGAGCACGAGCCCGCCACCCGGCCGGGATTCGACATCGTCGTGCAGGCGGAGAGCGGCCTGATGGCGACGACCGGCCCCACCGACGGCCCGGCCAGCAAGGTGGGGGTGGCGCTCACCGACGTACTCACCGGGCTGAACGCGGCCGTGGGCATCCTCGGCGCGCTGATGCGGGCCAGGGTGACCGGTCGGGGCGAGAACATCAGTGTCTCGCTCGTCAACTCCACCCTCTCCAGCCTGGTCAACCTCACCCAGCAGGCACTGGTCACCGAGACCGAACCGGCACGGGTGGGCAACGCGCACACGACCATCGTCCCGTACCAGGTGTTCCCCACCGCGGACGCGGAGATCGTGATCGCCGCCGGGAACGACGCCCTCTACCAGCGGCTGTGCAAGGCGATCGACCGCCCCGACCTGGCCGAGGACGCCCGCTTCGCCACCAACCCGGAACGGGTGGCGCACCGCGAGGAGCTGGTCGGAGAGCTCTCGGCGACGCTCAGGGCCCTGCCCGCAGACCACTGGATGGAGGTCCTGGTGGGTGCCGGGGTCCCGGTCGGCCGGGTGCGGGGCGTGCTGGATGCGCTGCGCACGGCCGACTCCAGCGGGGACGACGTCCTGCGCTCGGTGGAGCACCCCACGGCCGGACTTCTGGAACAGGTTCGCGCGGGTTTCCGCATGGAGCAGACCCCCACCCCGATGACCGCTCCCCCGCTGCTGGGCCAGCACTCCGCACAGGTGCTCGCCGAGCTGGGGCTGGATCCGGACCAGATCGGCAAGCTCGTCGAACGCGGCGCCGTCCAGCAGACCGACGTCAAGTAGGACCGTCAGCACACAGACCCCAGCACCACGAAGGGAAACCCATCATGAGCGCCTCCCAGCGCAAGGCCGCCGCCCCGGACCCGCACGACTTCCTGGCGGTGGACTCCGAACTGTCCGACACCGAGCGCGACGTCCGCGACGCCGTCCGCGAATTCTCCTCACGCGAGCTCCTCCCGAACGTGGCCGACTGGTTCGAGGCCGGGACCATCCCCGACCCCCGCGGCCTCGCCAAGGCCCTCGGCGACCTGGGTGTCCTCGGCATGCACCTGGAGGGGTACGGCTGCGGTGGTTCCAGCGCTGTCGCCTACGGCCTGGCCTGCCGTGAGCTGGAGGCGGTGGACTCGGGGCTGCGCAGCTTCGTGTCCGTGCAGGGCTCCCTCGCCATGGCAGCGATCCACAAGTTCGGCTCCGAGGAGCACAAGAACGCCTGGCTGCCGAAGATGGCGGCCGGCGAAGCGATCGGCTGCTTCGGCCTCACCGAGCCCGACTCCGGCTCCGACCCGGGCTCGATGCGTACCCGCGCCCGCAAGGAGGGCTCCGACTGGGTCCTCAACGGCACCAAGATGTGGATCACCAACGGTTCCGTCGCCGACGTCGCCGTGGTGTGGGCTGCCACAGAGGGCGGCATCCGCGGATTCGTGGTGCCGACCGACACCCCGGGTTTCTCCGCCCCGGTCATCCACAAGAAGCTGTCGCTGCGCGCCTCGATCACCTCCGAGCTGGTCCTGGAGGACGTGCGCCTGCCCGCAGACGCCGTGATGCCGGAGTCCAAGGGCCTCGGGTCGCCGCTGTCCTGCCTGAACGAGGCCCGGTACGGGATCGTGTGGGGTGTGGCCGGGGCCGCCCGCGCCTGCTACGAGGCCGCTCTGGACTACGCGAAGACCCGCGAGCAGTTCGGGCAGCCCATCGGCGGTTTCCAGCTCACCCAGCGCAAGCTCGCCGACATGATCGTGGACGTCAACCACGCCAACATGACGGCGCTGCGGATCGGGCGCCTGAAGGACGAGGGGAACGCACACCACAACCACGTGAGCTTCGGCAAGTTCGCCAGCGTGGCGGCGGCCCAACGGGTGGCGCGGACCGCCCGCGGGATCCACGGTGCGAACGGGATCACGCTGGAGTACCCGGTGATGCGGCACATGGTGAACCTGGAGACCGTGGCCACGTACGAGGGCACCGAGGAGATCCACGCGCTGAGCATGGGCCAGGCGGTGACGGGCATCTCCGCGTTCCGCTAGCGGAACGCGCCCCGCGGGTGCCATCAGGGGCCGACAGCCATCACAATGGGATCATCCGAGTGAGGGAGTTGCCGAGATGGTGAACGAACCGACGAAGCGGTTCGAGATGACGAAGCTGCGGCGGACCGCCAACGCGTTCGTCAGCGGCTTCGTCAAGTACGGGGCCTGCCCACCCGAGCTGCACCTGCTCACCACGCGTGGGCGCAAGTCCGGTTTTCTGCGCACCATCCCGCTGAGCGTCCTGGACAGCGAGAGCGGCCGGTACCTGGTCTCCCCGTACGGGGAGGTCGACTGGGTGCGCAACCTGCGCAACGACGGCTTCGCGACGCTGCGCCACGGCGGCTGGATCGAGCTGGTGAGCGTGCGCGAGCTGGGGACCGCCGAGGCCGCGCCGCTGCTCAAGGAGTATCTGGACCACCCCAGGGCCGCGATGGTCGGTCCCTACTTCGAGACTCCTCCGGACGCACCGGCGGAGGCCTTCGCGGCGGAGGCGGACCGGCACCCGGTCTTCCAGATCGTGCGGTCGACGACCGTCCGCATCTGAATCCACGGCGCCCCGGCCACACCTCCGAAGGATGTGCGGCCGGGGCTCTTCTGTTGGCCTAGCGGGCCGACCGGGTGTACAAGCGGCCGCGCCGCACGGGCACGTAGCCGACGCTGGCGTAGGTCTTGGCCGGGGTCTGGTACGGCAGGTCGGGCGAGACGTTGATGAACACCCGGTCGCCGCCTCGGCGTGCGGTCAGGCTGCATGCCGCCAGAGCGAGCGCGGAGGCGAGCCCTCTGCGGCGGTGTTCGGGGACCACTCCGAGGGGTTCGATCTCGGAGCACCGGTTCCGCGGATCCCACCACACGACACAGCAGGCCGCCAGGGCACCGTCGGGGGCCTCGACCACGAGGTCGAGTTCGCGGTCGTACAGCAGGCTGGCACGGGTGCTGTCGTAGCGCTCCCGGCTGAAGCGGCTGGTCCGGTCGGGGTCCGGCGGGTTCTCCCGGCCCGGCCAGGGCAGGTCGATGGGCTTCCAGGCGGCCCGGTGGCACTCCACCCGGGCTTCCTCCTCGCCCTCGCGCACCGGGCGGATCCGGTAGCCCTCCGGCAGGACGGCGTCCTCTTCGGTGGCGGCCCGGCACATCCAGTCGTCCGAGTCGTCCTCCCCTGGTGCGGCGAACCCGGCCTTCTCGGCGAGCGCGCCGAGTTCGGCGTCTCCGTCGAAGACCAGGAGGTTCACCTCCGCGTCGCCGACTTCGGTCAGGGCCCAGTCCAGGAGCGCGGCCCCCGCCTCGGGATCGGCGGAGGCACCTTGGAGGCTGATCTCGGCGTGGGCGGAGAAGGCGTTGGGGGCGGCGATGTCGGCCCAGGCGACGAGCTCTCCGCCGCGGTGGGCCAGCAGCGTGTCCTGTCCGACGGCCTCGATGGCCAGTTCCCAGCCGAGCCCGCCCGGGTGCGAGCTCTGCGGCCAGAGCCGCTGGACGAGCCGTTCCAGCGCACGGGTGTCCTCGGAACGGAAAGTACGGAGCTCGAGCACGGCGACCTGCCTTCACGCGAAAGTGTGAACGGGATCACGCTAGCGACACGGCCCATTGCCGTTCCAGTGGATTTTCAGTTGCGGACGCGGAACACGTCGTAGACGCCGTCCACGCCGCGGACCGAGCGCAGGACGCTGCCCAGGTGCGTGGGGTCGGCCATCTCGAAGGTGAAGCGGCTCTGCGCCACCCGGTCGCGGCTGGTCTGCACCGTCGCGGACAGGATGTTGACGTGCTGGTCGGAGAGCACCCGGGTGATGTCGGACAGCAGCCGGGAACGGTCCAGGGCTTCCACGTGCAGGGCGACCAGGAACATCGAGTCCTCGGTGGGCCGCCACTCGACGTCGACCATGCGTTCGCGGTCCAGGCTGGCTGCGTTCACGCAGTCCGCTCGGTGCACGGAGACCCCGTGGCCGCGGGTCACGAAACCGACGATGTCGTCACCGGGTACGGGCGTACAACACTTGGACAGGCGCGCCCACACGTCGCCGTCCCCGGCCACGACCACACCCGCGTTTCCGGAGCGCTGCTTGGTGGTCGCCACCTTGGAGGGCAGGGAGGACTCGGCGAGGTCCTCGGTGTGGTTCTCCAGCCCGCCCATGGAGTCGACGAGCTTGCTGACCACGCTCTGCGCGCTGACCTGGCGTTCGCCGACGGCCGCGTAGAGGGAGTCGACGTCTGCGTAGCGGAGGTCGCTGGCGAGGGCGATGAGGGTCTCACCGGTGAACAGGCGCTTGACCGGCAGTTGCTGCTTGCGCATGTACTTGGCGATCTCGTCCTTACCGCGGTCGATCGCGGCCTCGCGACGCTCCTTGGTGAACCAGTGCCGGATCTTGTTGCGGGCCCGCGCGCTCTTGACGAAGTTCATCCAGTCGCGGCTGGGTCCGGCGTCAGGATCCTTCGAGGTGAGGATCTCGACGGTTTCGCCGTTGTGGAGCTCGTTCTCCAGCGGCACCAGGCGGCCGTTGATGCGGGCCCCGACGGTGCGGTGGCCGACCTCGGTGTGCACGGCGTACGCGAAGTCCACCGCGGTGGCGCCCTGCGGCAGGGAGATGACGTCGCCCCCGGGGGTGAAGACGAAGACCTCCTGCACGGACAGGTCGAAGCGCAGCGACTCCAGGAACTCGCCCGGGTCCTTGGTCTCCTGCTGCCAGTCGATGAGCTGGCGCAGCCACTGCATGTCCGTGCCGCCCTTGGGCTTGGCCTCGCCGCCGCCGGAGCCCCGGTCCTCCTTGTACTTCCAGTGTGCGGCGATGCCGTACTCGGCGCGGCGGTGCATGGCACGGGTCCGGATCTGCAACTCGACCGGGTTGCCGGAAGGGCCGATGACCGTCGTGTGCAACGACTGGTACATGTTGAACTTCGGCATCGCGATGTAGTCCTTGAACCGGCCGGGCACCGGGTTCCACCGCGCGTGGATGGTTCCGAGGGCCGCATAGCAGTCCCGGACGCTGTCCACCAGGACCCGCACCGCGATGAGGTCGTAGATGTCGTCGAAGCCCACGTTGCGGGCGATCATCTTCTGGTAGATCGAGTAGTAGTGCTTGGGCCGTCCGCGCACGGTCGCCTTGAGCTTGGCCTCGCGCAGGTCGCCGGAGACCGCCTCGATGACCTCCTGGAGGTACACGTCGCGGCGGGGTGCGCGCTCGGAGACGAGTCGGGCGATCTCGTCGAAGCGCTTGGGATAGAGGGTGGCGAAGGCCAGGTCCTCGAGCTCCCACTTGATGGTGTTCATGCCCAGGCGGTGGGCGAGGGGGGCGAAGATCTCGAGGGTCTCGCGGGCCTTCTTCTCCCGCTTGGCGCGGGCCGGCAGGTAGCGCAGGGTCCGCATGTTGTGCAGGCGGTCGCACAGCTTGATGACGAGGACGCGGATGTCGCGGGCCATCGCCACGACCATCTTGCGGACCGTCTCGGCCTGGGTGGCCTCGCCGTACTTGACCTTGTCCAGCTTGGTGACGCCGTCGACGAGCTCGGCGATCTCGTCGCCGAAGTCCGCACGCAGCTCGTCGAGGGAGTACTCGGTGTCCTCGACCGTGTCGTGCAGGAGGGCGGCGGCCAGGGTGGCCTCCTGCATACCCAGTTCGGCGAGGATGGTGGCGACGGCGAGCGGGTGCGTGATGTAGGGGTCGCCACTCTTGCGCTTCTGGTGGCGGTGGTGGTGCGCGGCGATCTCGTAGGCGCGCTCGATGAGCCGTACGTCCACCTTGGGGTGGGTGGCGCGCACCGTCTTGATCAGTGGTTCGAGCACCGGGTTCATCGTCACTCCCCGCTGGGCGCCGAGTCGGGCGAGCCTTCTGCGTACTCGCACGGTGGAGGGCGTGGTGGAGGCCGCTTGGCGTCCCTGGGCCCCCTGCCCCGAGACGTCGGAGGGCGCCGCTTCGTCCGCGGCGCCCTCCGGGCGGTCTTCCTGTGGTCTTTTCGAGCTCGGCACTCCCGTACCGGCCGCATGCTTGCCGTCCGCACGTTCTCCCGGCGTGTCGGCTTTCGGCATGTCGCTCCGAGGGGTTTCGGCCGCTGGTGTCCTGGAGGCCTCCCGGCCCGACTCCTGCTCAGACACTGCTCCGGTCGAGACCACTTCGCTTGGCATGCCTACCTCCCGCGGATCCGCCCGGTGGAGCCGACGTCGCCGTTCGGCTCACCTCCGGTGCACGTGCGTGTCATCAGGGCCAGTCATTGACGCGGCCGCCGCGGTCACCTCTCCCAGCAGTCTAGTGGGATCGCCCCCGCCTGCGCGGGGAGCGCTCTGGCCCCTCGTGTCCCGTGTCCTCACCGACTCGTGGATACACGCAGTGACCCAGGTCACCAAGTGCGTCACACCGAGTACTGGAGTACGTCAACGGGGACGGACCGTCGCGGTATTCCCTCGGGAACGCGACAGCCGCGGTGGGGTCTCCGGTCAGACCGAGAGGAGGGTGTGCAGCTCCACGTCGGGCATCTTCTCCCGCCCCTGGAGTGCGGAGAGCTCCAACAGGACCGAGAATCCCACGACCGTACCACCCGCCTTACGGACGAGTTCCACCGCGGCCCTGCCGGTGCCGCCGGTCGCGAGGACGTCGTCGACGACGAGCACACGGCTGCCCGGTGTGATCGCGTCGGCGTGCATCTCGACGGTCGCGGTGCCGTACTCAAGATCATAGGCCTGGTCGATGGTCTCTGCGGGCAGTTTCCCGGCTTTGCGTGCCGGAACGAAGCCCGCGCCCAGTTCCATGGCGACGGGGGCACCGAAGATGAAGCCCCGCGCCTCCAGCCCCACGACGTGGTCGACCCCGCCTCCGAGGTAGGGGGCGGTCAGCCCGCGCACGGCGGCGGCGAGGGCCGCCGGGTGGTTGAGCAGGGGCGTGATGTCCTTGAACAGGATGCCCTCGTGCGGGAAGTCCGGGATATCGCGGATCTGCGCCTTGATCAGCGCGAGATCGCCGGCGGCGTCCGGGACGTCCTGGGTCGCGGTGTCTTTGGGCATGGGTGGTGCGGCCTTCTTGTCGTGGTTCGGTTCGACCGCGGTCGAAGTACGGCGGCCGGGGCAGCGGCCGAATCAGCCGTCGAAAACAGCGCGGTACCGGCCCTGGGAGGAGGGCCGGTACCGAAGTCTGTGGCGCCGACTGGCGAGAGTGCCAGGTGCTGACTAGCCCTTGGGCTTGTCGTCGTCACCGAAGTCGGGGCGGTCCTCGACCGGGGTGTCGTCGTTGGTGGGGGTGATGACCTCACCGACACCAGCCTTGAGCATACGGATGCGGGTACCGGGGGAGATCTCCAGCACCACGTCCTGGTCGTGGATCTCGACCACCGTGGCGAAGATGCCCGCCTTGGTCATGACCTCGACGCCGGGGACCAGGGAGCTCTGCATCTGGGTCTCCTGCTGACGGCGCTTCTGGTTCGGGCGCCAGAACAGGAGCCAGAAGACCAGGAGGATCAGCAGGAACGGGAGCATCATGCCAATGAGGCTGCCCTCTCCCTGGGCACCTTCGGCGAGAGTGTAAATGCCCTGCACGGGGGCGTCCTTCCTGACGTTACCTGTGGCCGACGGTTGCCGGCTCGGACACCGCGACGACCACCTTCTTCGGGCCGACCGACCACGGCGGTCGAATTCGCACCCGGCGTATACAACGCACGAAGGTGCCAACTCGTTCCACCGGTGTCGAACGACACCACACGAGGTCGCTGCCCCGCTTTGGCTGGTTCGCCCAGTTTACGTGGCGCTGATCACCAGTCATCCACCGGCCGAGAGTCAGGATGCTAACGGTTCGTCTCCGACAGGGAAATGCCTGGTGGCTCCAGTATACGCCGAGGCGGAGGTCAGGATGCGTTGTCGCCGTTGCTACCGCCGCCTCCTCCTCTCCCACCGGTGGCGGATCCGGTGGCCGCGTCGGCCGCGGCCCCGAAGGCCGCGTCAGGCGGCGGGGTGAGCCCCATGTGGGACCAGGCCATCGGGGTGGCCACCCGGCCCCGCGGGGTGCGGGCCAGGAAGCCGGAGCGGACGAGGAAGGGCTCCGCGACGACCTCCACCGTCTCGGCCTCCTCCCCCACGGACACCGCGAGGGTGGAAAGTCCCACCGGGCCGCCGCGGAAACGGTTCATGAGCACGTCGAGGATGGCCCGGTCCAGCCGGTCCAGGCCCAGGGCGTCCACCTCGTAGAGCTCCAAGGCGGCGTTGGCGTTGGCGAGGGTGAGGCGGCCGTCCCCGCGCACCTCCGCGTAGTCGCGGACGCGGCGCAGGAGGCGGTTCGCGATCCGGGGCGTTCCGCGTGAACGGTCGGCGATCTCGCGGGCCGCCTCCTCTTCCAAGGGCGCCCCGAGCAGCCCGGCGGAGCGGTGCAGGATCTGCTCCAGTTCGGAGGGCTCGTAGAAGTCCATGTGGGCGGTGAAGCCGAACCGGTCGCGCAGCGGAGCAGGGAGCATCCCCGCCCGGGTGGTGGCGCCGACCAGGGTGAACGGCGCGATGTCGAGCGGGATGGCGGTGGCGCCGGGACCCTTGCCGACGATCACGTCGACCCGGAAGTCCTCCATGGCGACGTAGAGCATCTCCTCCGCAGGGCGGGCCATGCGGTGGATCTCGTCGAGGAAGAGCACCTCGCCCTCCTGGAGGGTGGACAGTACCGCAGCGAGGTCCCCGGAGCGCTCGATCGCGGGCCCCGAGGTGATGCGCAGGGGCGCGCTGAGCTCGGCGGCGATGATCATGGCCAAGGTGGTCTTGCCCAGACCGGGGCCGCCGGACATGAGGATGTGGTCCGGGGCGCGGTTGCGGCGCTGGGCGCTGTGCAGGACCAGGGAGAGCTGTTCGCGCACACGGTGCTGACCGACGAACTCGCTGAGGGCCTTGGGCCGCAGCGCCCCCTCGATCTGGTGGTCGTCCACGTCGGCCTCGGGCGAGACCGCGTCGCGTTCGTGCATGGTCAACTCCTAGGCGCGGCTGAGGCTGCGCAGGGCGCTGCGCAGGAGGACGGTGACGTCGCTGGTGTTCTCGGCCTCGGCGGCGACGGAGGCCGCGGCGGCCTCGGCGTCCTTGGCCGACCAGCCGAGGTTGACCAGGCCGGAGACGACCTGCCCGCGCCAGGCGCCGTTGGGCTCGGAGCCGTTCGGGGCGTCGGTGGGGGGCAGGGTGCCGTCGGTCAGGACGGGCGCGTCAATCTTGCCGCGCAGTTCCAGAACGATGCGCTGCGCACCCTTCTTGCCGATACCGGGCACCCGGGTCAGGGCAGCGGTGTCCTCGGAGGACACGGCCTGGCGGAGGCTGTCGGGGCTGTGCACGGCGAGCATGGCCAGGGCGATGCGCGGGCCGATACCGGAGGCGGTCTGCAGCTGTTCGAAGAGGTGCTTCTCGTCGTCGTCGGCGAACCCGAAGAGGGTGAGGGAGTCCTCCCGGACGACGAGGCTGGTGGCGACGGTGCCCTCCTCCCCCACGTGCAAGCGGGACAGGGCGGAGGGGGTGCACTGTACGGTCATCCCGACGCCGCCGACGTCGATGACGGCGCTGCCCGCGCCGCGTGCGGCCACCCGGCCGGTGAGGAACGCGATCATCTCGTGTGGGCACCTGGAGGGGTACCCGTCTCCTTCCTGGGGGCGGTACTGCTGCCTGTTGCTGCCCGGGTCCGAAGACCGGACCTAGCGGCCGCGCGCGCGGCGGGCCAGTTCCACCTTGCGGGCGAAGTCCTGTTGGGCCTGGGCGACCCGCGCCTGGGCCCCGCCGCGCCAGATGTGGCAGATGGCCAGGGCCACCGCGTCCGCGGCGTCGGCGGGCCTGGGTGGCCCGTCGAGTCCGAGGATACGCGCCACCATGCCGCCGACCTGCTTCTTGTCGGCGCGGCCGTTGCCGCTGATGGCGGCCTTGGCCTCGCTCGGAGTGTGCGTGGCTACGGGCAGGCCGCGGCGGGCGGCACAGACCAGGGCGATCCCACTGGCCTGGGCGGTGCCCATCACGGTGCTGAGGTTGTGCTGGGCGAAGACGCGCTCGACGGCGACGGCATCGGGCTCGTACTTGTCCAGCCACTCCTCGATGCCGCGTTCGATGGCGACCAACCGCTGCGGGAGTTCGGTGTCCGAGGCGGTGCGGACGGCGTCGGCGCCCAGGAGGCGCAGGGGCCGACCGAAGGCCCCCTCCACGACACCGATGCCGCAGCGGGTCAGCCCCGGGTCGATTCCCAGCACGCGCACGTTGTCACCGTCTCTCTTCTCGAACGCCCGTTCGCACCATGCTAGCGGTGGGCGGCGACGCGAACCGCCGTCCCACAGGGCGTGTTGGCCCTGGCCGAGCGTGTCGGGCCCGGGTAGCGACAAGGTACCGACCTAAGTTGGGGCGATGAGCTCACTCTCCGACCCCAAGGTCCGCGACTTCCTACTCCAAGGCACCCGGACGGGCAAAGTCGCCTACACCTCCGCGAGCGGCCGCCCCCTCGTGGCGCCGATCTGGTTCACCATCGACGGTGACGGGCTGGTGTTCAACACCGGCAGGGACAGCGCCAAAGGCAGGGCCTTCGCCCGTGACCCACGGCTGGCGCTGGTGGTGGACCTGGAGGAGCCGCCGTTCGGTTTCGTCCAGGTCCAGGGCGAGGCGGAAGTCTCCGAGGACCCCGACGAACTGCTGCGTACCGCGACGGAGATCGCCCGGCGGTACATGGGTCCGGAGCGGGCCGAGGAGTTCGGCCGCCGCAACGGCGTCCCCGGCGAGCTTGTGGTGCGCGTGCGCCCGACAAAGGTGATCGCCGGCCTGGATATGACCGGCTGACGTGAACGGCTGGTCCGGACCCGTCCGAGCCGGTCAGGCTGTGGCGTGCTCGAGGAAGGCCTCGGCCGCCGCGGTGAGCGGGCCCTTGCGGCTGATCAGCGCCACTTCCAGGTGGTCTGTGGGCACCAGGTCCAGGACCAGCGCCCCGGCTTGTTCGGCGAGGGCCCGCCAGGCATCGGTGACCACGGCGAAACCGGCGCCGTCCAGGACGAGCGGCAGGATCGACACCCGGTGTTCGCTCTCCACCGCGATGTGCGCGTCCAGCCCTTCGGAGAGCAGGCGGTCGACGAACCGGCGCATGCCCGAGCCCTGGTGACCGACGATGAGGCGCCGCCCGGCGAGGTCGGCGACGGGCACCGGCTCGCCCCGCGGGAAGGGCCCGCCCCGCGGGGCCAACAGCACGAAGGCCTGTTTGGCCAGGGGATACACGCGGACTTCGGCGTCGGCCGAGGGGCCGTCCGTGGCGATCATACCGAGCTCGCAGGCGCCGGTGCGCACCATCTGGACGGCGTCCCGGTTGGTGAGCGCTCCCCGGATGGACACGGAAACCGCGGGATGGCGTTCGGTGAAGCCGGCGACCAGACCGGTGAGCGGCTCGATGGCTTGGGTGGGCAGCGCGGCCACGTCCACGCGGCCCCTTTGAAGCCCTTGGACGGCCTCCACCGCCGACCTGGCCAGGTCGAGTCCGCGTACCGACTCGCGTGCGGGGCCGACGAGGGCGTGTCCGGCGTCGCTGAGTACGACGCGGCGGCCGATGCGGTGGAAGAGGTCACTTCCCAGGTCTCGTTCCAGGGCGCGGATCGCCTGTGAAAGGGACGGTTGGGAAAGGTGGAGGGCGGCCGCGGCCCGGTTCATCCCGCCGTGGTCGACGACGGCCAGGAAGTACTCCAGCTGCCGAACGTCCACTGTGCTCCCCCGAACCTGCCTGACCGGGTTCGCCCCGGCTCGTCCCATAAGTCCAGCTTATAAGAGCGATCGACAACCGGTCTTGGACGCCGTCCCGCCCGGGCTGCTGGGATCGGGGCATGAGCGACCGACTTCTCCCCGGCTTCTCGCGGCGCACCGTGGACGCTGACGGGGTACGCATCAACGTCCTTGTCGCCGGAGCTGGGCCTCCGGTCCTGCTCCTGCACGGCTATCCCCAGACCCACCTCATCTGGCACAGGGTCGCCCCCGTCTTGACGGAGCGGTTCACCGTCGTCCTCACCGACCTGCGCGGTTACGGGGACAGCGGCAAACCCGCCTCCGATGCCCGCCACCTCCCCTACTCCAAGCGCTCGATGGCGCGCGACCAGCTCCTCGTCATGCGCGAGCTCGGGTACGACCGCTTCGCCGTCGTCGGCCACGACCGAGGAGCCAGGGTCGGGCACCGGCTGGCCTTGGACCACCCCGAGGCGGTCACCGCCTTCGCCGCCCTGGACATCGTGCCGACCCGGTACGCGTTCGAGAACGCCGACGCCGACTTCGCCGCCGGCTACTACCACTGGTTCTTCCTGACGGCCGGAAACGGTATCCCCGAGCACCTCATCGGACAGGACCCGGGGTTCTGGGTCCGGACCCGCATGAACGCCCGCCACCACGGCGGGGCCGACTTCGACCCGGCCGCGGTCGAGGAGTACGTCCGCTGCTTTAGCGACCCCGCCGCCATCCACGCCTCCTGCGAGGACTACCGGGCGGCCGCCACCGTCGACCTCGAACACGACCGCGAGGACGCCGGGCGCCGCATCGACCGTCCCGTCCTCCTGCTGTGGGGGGAGCAGAGCTTCGTCGGTCGCAGCTACGACGTGCTTCGTGCCTGGTCGGAGTACGCGTCGGACGTGCGGGGCCGGGCCCTGGCCTGCGACCACTACGTACCCGAGGAAGCACCCGAGGCAACCGCCTCCGAACTCGCCCACTTCCTACGCCACCACCACTTGGAGTCCCCATGAAGCAGTACCGCATCGCCACGATCCCCGGCGACGGGATCGGGAAGGAGGTCACGCCCGCCGCCCTCGGCGTCCTGGACAGGGTCGCCGCCCACCACGGTTTCGGCCTCGCCTACGACGAGTTCGACTGGTCCTGCGAGCGCTACCTCGCCGAGGGCACCATGATGCCGGAGAACGGGCTCGACCTGATCCGGCAGCACGACTCCGTCCTGCTGGGCGCTGTGGGCTGGCCGGGGGTGCCGGACCACGTCTCCCTGTGGGGGCTGCTCATTCCCATCCGCCGCGGCTTCCAGCAGTACGTCAACCTCCGGCCCATCAGCGTCTTGGAGGGAGTGCCGAGCCCTGTCGGCCGGGCGCTGCCCGGCGAGGTCGACTTCGTGGTCGTCCGGGAGAACAACGAGGGCGAGTACTCGAGCATCGGCGGACGGATCTACGAGGGTTCACCGGAGGAGACGGTCGTCCAGGAGTCGGTGTTCACCCGGCGCGGGGTTGAGCGGGTCCTGGAGTACGCCTTCGACCTCGCCGAGCAGCGCGGCGGTCAGCTGACCTCGGCCACCAAGTCCAACGGGATCGTGCACACCATGCCGTTCTGGGACGAGCTGGTCGCCGAGCGGGCCGGGCACCACCCGGACGTGGTTTGGGAGCAGGAGCACATCGACGCGCTCGCCGCCAAGGTCGTCCTGGACCCGGAGCGGTTCGACGTGATCGTGGGATCGAACCTGTTCGGCGACATCCTGAGCGACCTCGCCGCTGCGGTGGCGGGCGGGATCGGCATCGCCCCGTCCGCCAACCTCAACCCGGAGCGGGAGTACCCGTCCATGTTCGAACCGGTGCACGGGTCGGCCCCCGACATCGCGGGGAAGGGTGCCGCCAATCCGTTGGGGGCCCTGTGGTCTGCGTCGATGATGCTGGACCACCTGGGGCACCCGGAGGCCGGTCAGCAGATGATGGGCGCGGTCCGCACGGTCCTGGCCGAGGGACGCGTTCGCACCCGCGACCTGGGCGGGACCGCCGGTACCGAGGAGTTCACCGCCGAGGTCCTGCGCCAGCTGCCCTGACGGGTGGCCCGGAGTCCGCTGCCGGGTGCTGCATCCGGCAGCGGGCAAAGGAGAATCAGCCCAGGGGAAATTCATATCCGTATTCGCCTTTGACTGTCCCACAAAGCCATAGGTTCGCCGTTGGCCTCCTGTGGTCACATCCTCCACAGACGGGTGTCCTCTCCGCCACAGTGCGTGCGCATACCCCCGAAATCGCATTGTGAGACATCTATGTCCCATAGCCCGTGGGGCCCTCCCCCTCCGCCTCCGACCGACCCGGGACACGCGAACGATGCGGGCCAACCCAACGGTGCCCCCGAACCCCCGCTGGACACGGCTGAGCGCCTCGCCCGCCTGCGTGACCGGCTGAAGGGGACCTTCCCCCGAGCCGCCGGGCTGTTGCGCCGAGCGCTGGTGGAGCTCACTCAACTTCGGCCAGCAGGCCCTACTGGTGACGGCCGGAACAGCCGCGCTCATGCTCATCCCAGGAGTGGGTTTCTGGGCTGCACTGGGCTGGAGCAGCCTCGCCGCGGGAGCCGCGGCGAGTGGACGGGACCTTGCCGACACCCTCCGCCACGGCACCCCCGCAGACCTGCTCCTGGCGGGCACGGTCATGGTGCTGGGCGGCAGGCTGCGAGGGCTCGGCACCCCCCTGAGCCGCAGCTACCGGCAGTATGGCCTGGGCTCACTGCCCCGAGGGTTCACCAGCCTTCCCGGGAACCGGCACCAGAGTCCGGCCGGGCTGGTCTACGGTCCCGGAGGTACCGAGGGCCACCGCCTCAAACACGTGCTCGAGCACAACCGGAGGAACCCGAACAAGCCCCGGCACACCCGCTTCCGCACCGGCGGCGACGGCCAGAGAGCCCTGGAGTTGGTAGACCAGGCCTGGAGGAACCGGGGCCGGCCCGTGAGGTCCCAGGGCGGCCGTGACGTCTACGAGATCGACATGGGCCGTAGGGTCGGCACCAGCGGCGAGAGGCACATCCAGATCGTCGTGGACCAGGGCACCTCCGAAATCGTGACCGCTTTCCCATTCAAGAGGTAGGGCCCATGGCACAGAACCGGAACACGTATATCTGCCGTCTCTGTCACGGGAACGGACTGATCGAGCAGCGGACCGTCCTCAATACCGGCGAACTCGTCTGGGTCTGTGACGAGTGCGAAGCGGTCTGGCTCGCGGAGGGGTCGATCCCGACGGACGAGTACTACCAGTTCGGGTCCTTCATGCGTGCACGGGGACTCACCGGCCTGTGGAACGAACTGGGTCGTCCCTGCCCCGACGACCAAGCCGGTGCCTCGTCGACTCGAAAGCACGAACGCCTGTGGCCGCGCCCCTCTGCAGGGGTGCGGCCACAGGCGTCGTCGTGTGATCCCTGAGGTCGGCCCTCGGGCCGGGCGCGGAGCACTACAGCTCGGCCATGACCTCGTCGGGGATGTCGGCGTTGGTGAACACGTTCTGGACGTCGTCGGAGTCCTCGAGCGCGTCCACGACCCGCATGACCTTCTTGGCGGCCTCGGCGTCGAGCGGGACCTCCATGGTCGGCAGGAAGCTGGAGTCGGCGGAGTCGTAGTCGATCCCGGCCTCCTGGAGAGCAGTGCGCACGTCGACCAGGTCGGTGGCCTCGCAGACGATCTCGAAGGACTCGCCGATGTCCTCGACCTCTTCGGCCCCGGCTTCCAGGACCGCGAGGGTCACGTCGTCCTCGGTGGTGCCCTCCTTGGACACGAGCACGACACCCTTGCGGTTGAACAGGTACGACACCGAGCCGGCGTCGGCCATGTTGCCGCCGTTGCGGGTGACCGCCACACGCACCTCGGAGGCGGCCCGGTTGCGGTTGTCGGTGAGGCACTCCACGAGCAGCGCCACGCCGCCGGGGGCGTACCCCTCGTACATGATGGTCTGCCATTCGGCGCCGCCTGCTTCCTCACCGGAGCCGCGCTTGCGGGCGCGCTCGATGTTGTCGGCGGGCACCGAGTTCTTCTTCGCCTTCTGGATGGCGTCGAAGAGCGTCGGGTTGCCTTCGACGTCACCGCCACCGGTACGCGCGGCCACTTCGATGTTCTTGATCAGCTTGGCGAACAGCTTGCCGCGCTTGGCATCGATGACAGCTTTCTTGTGCTTGGTGGTGGCCCACTTTGAGTGGCCGCTCATGCTTGTCCTTTCGCGATGTCGACGAAGAGGCGGTGGATGCGCGCGTCGCCGGTGAGTTCGGGGTGGAAGGACGTCGCCATCAGGCTGCCCTGTCGTACGGCGACGATCCTACCGGCCTCGTCAGGCCTAGACACGGCCCCGAGGACGGTGACGCCGGTGCCGACCGACTCGACCCAGGGCGCCCGGATGAACACGGCCTCGAAGGGGTCCTCGCCGATGCCGTCGATCCGTACCCCGGCTTCGAAGGACTCGGTCTGGCGCCCGAAGGCGTTGCGGCGCACGGTCATGTCGATACCGCCGACAGTCTCCTGGTCGGCGGTCCCCCCGAGGACGCGGTCGGCCAGCATGATCATTCCGGCGCACGTCCCGTAGACGGGCATCCCGTCGGCGACGCGTTTGCGGAGCGGATCCAGCAGCCCGTAGCGGACGGCCAGCTTGGACATGGTGGTCGACTCCCCACCGGGGATGACCAGGGCGTCCGCGTCGTCGAGCCGGTCAGCGGAGAGGACCTTCACGGTGCGCGAGCCGAGGCCCTCCAGCACGTGCACGTGTTCGTCGGCGTCCCCTTGGAGGGCGAGGACACCGATGGTGGGTGTGGCGGTCAAGTACGGCCTCACTCGTTGTGGAACTGACGCTGGAACGGGGCGGGCGGCGGGGACCCGTCCCCGCCGCCCGGAACGAACCCGTGACTGGCTAAGGGTTACCAGCCACGACCGGCGTAACGCTCGGACTCGGGGAGCTCTTCCACATTGATGCCGACCATGGCCTCGCCCAGGCCGCGTGAGACGCGCGCGATGACCGCGGGGTCCTCGTAGTGCAGGGTGGCCTGCACGATGGCGTCGGCGCGCTTGGCCGGGTCACCGGACTTGAAGATGCCCGAACCGACGAACACGCTCTGGGCGCCGAGCTGGCGCATCAGGGCGGCGTCGGCCGGGGTGGCGACACCGCCGGCGGAGAACAGCGGCACGGGCAGCTTGCCCAGGCGCGCGACCTCCTTGACGACCTCGTACGGGGCGCGCAGCTCCTTGGCGGCGCCGAACAGCTCGGGCTCGTCCAGGGTGCCGAGCCGCCGGATCTCTCCGTTGATGGAGCGCATGTGGCGGGTGGCCTCGACGACGTTGCCGGTGCCGGCCTCGCCCTTGGAGCGGATCATCGCAGCGCCCTCGGCGATGCGGCGCAGGGCCTCACCGAGGTTGGTGGCACCGCAGACGAAGGGGACGGTGAAGGCCCACTTGTCGATGTGGTAGGCCTCGTCGGCCGGGGTGAGGACCTCGGACTCGTCGATGAAGTCGACGCCGAGGGACTCCAGGACCTGGGCCTCGACGAAGTGGCCGATCCGGACCTTGGCCATGACGGGGATGGAGACCGACTCGACGATGCCGTCGATCATGTCCGGGTCGGACATGCGGGCGACGCCGCCGTCCTTGCGGATGTCGGCGGGCACGCGCTCCAGCGCCATGACCGCGACGGCACCGGCGTCCTCCGCGATCTTGGCCTGCTCCGGCGTGACGACGTCCATGATGACGCCGTTCTTGAGCTGCTCTGCCATGCCTCGCTTGACGCGCTGGGTACCGACGGCGTTGTCGGTGGTGTTCGATGCGTTGGTGGCCACGGTGGTGGGCTCCCGTTTCTTCTGCTGGTTTGCGGCCAGGCCGTGTTCTCCGGATAGCTGCGGGTCCTGGTGAACACGGTCCGGTTCGTACTCCGGGCGGCGAGCCCGGCGGCGTCGTGCGGGGTTGCGCGGACACCGTCGGTGCCGCGCACCCTGGGTCGACCAGCCTCCCATCCTAGTTCCACCCCTTTCGGGACGTTTGACCAGATCGGAGTTTGGCGGGTAGCGCTTGCGCCAGGCTGGCGCCATCAGCGTTCCGGCGTCCGGTCGTCCATCTCGAAGTAGCCCGGCAGCGCGGCGGTTCCGGCGAGCCGCAAATGGCGGACCAGGCGGGAGCGGCGGGCGCGCCGGGTGTCGGCGACGGCGTCATTGTGGAAGACCCGGGCCAGGTGCACGCCCCTCGCCGCAACCGCCACCTCCTCCAGGTGCGGGGCCAGCAGCGGACTCGACGAAGCGTCCGGGGGGAGCCCGTCCAGGGCGGAGCGCAGCGTCGCGGACAGCGCGCTCTCCGCGAGCTCCCGGTCGGTCTCGCCCGCGCGGCGCGCGCTGTTGGCCCCGTCGGCCAGGATCCGGGCGACCTCGGGGTCGAGGCCGTCAGCGGCGGCGAGGTCGAGCACGGCGGCGGCCCTGCGCACCAGGGCCGCGTCGAGAGCTGCACGCGCTGTCTCCACCCGGTGGTGGAGGCGGTCGAGCCGGGTGGCCCGCCAGGACAGGTAGAAGCCCAGCAGGACCAAAGCCAGCAGGGCCGCGGCGACCAGCGTGACGAATCCGACGTCCGGGCTCAGGTGCGCTCACCCCGGCGGAGCCGGGCGGTGGACAGGCGGCCGCCGTCCAGGCGCACCCCGCTAGGGCGGCCCTCGCGTCCTTCGCCCGCCAGGACGGTCTCGTACACGTGCGCGATGTCGGCGGCAACAGTGTCCCAGTCGTAGGCGCGCACGGCTTTGCGGGCCGCCTCGGACAGGTGGGCACGGCGGTCGGGGTGGTCGAGCAGGTCCCCGGCGCATGCGGCCAGGTGGTCCGGGTCGCCGACTCGGAAGAGCTCGCCGGCCCCACCGCCGCCCAGGACCGCGGAGAAGGCGGGGATGTCGCTGGCGACGATGGCCGCACCGGAGGCCATCGCCTCGGTCAGGACGATGCCGAAGCTCTCCCCGCCCAGGTTGGGCGCACAGAAGACGTCGGCGGAATGGTAGGCGCGCACCTTGTCCGCGTCGCCGAGCCGTCCGAGGCGGACCACACGGGGGAGCAGGTGGGCGGGGACCCCGGACAGGTCGGGTTCGCCCGGCCCTGCCACGAGCAGGCGCAGCCCGGGCCGGCGCGGTGCCATCCGGGTGAAAGCCTCCAACAGCGTGGCCAGGCCCTTGCGCGGTTCGTCCAGGCGGCCCAGGAAACCGATCGAGCCGCCCTCCCCCGGCCAACCGGGCAGTGCCTCGGCGTGTTCGAAGCGGCGCACCGACACCCCGTTGGGGATGAGCACGGCGTCGCCGCCCACGTGTTCGACCAGCGTGCGCCGGGCCGCCTCGGACACGGCCACGCGCGCGTTGATCTTCTCCAGGGCCGAGCGCAGGGCGGTGGAGGTCGCGGACATGGCGCGCGAGCGGGTGTTCGAGGTGTGGAAGGTCGCGACGATGGGCCCGTCCGCCGCCCAGCAGGCCAGGAGGGAGACGCTGGGCGCGGAGGGTTCGTGGATGTGCAGCACGTCGAAGCCGCCTTCGGTGAGCCACCTGCGGACGCGTGCGGCGGTGCGCGGGCTGAAGCTGAGCCGGGCCACCGAACCGTTGTAGGGAACCGGGACGGGACGCCCGGCCGGGACCAGGTAGTCGGGCAGGTCACGGGCCCCGGAGCCGACGGGGGCCAGGACCGAGACCTCGTGGCCCATCGCGGTGAGCGCCTCGGCCAGGTCCCCGACGTGTTGCTGGACGCCGCCGGGGACGTCCCAGGCGTACGGACAGACCAGGCCCACCCTCATCCCCGTATACCCGCCTCTTGACCGGCGCGGTCGGCCTCGTGATCCGCGCTGAAGACGGCCTGGAGCATGTGCCAGTCCTCGGGGTGTTCGGCGATGGCGGCCTCGAACACGCGGGCCAGTTCCTGGGTGGTGTCCTGGATGCGCTGGGTCCGGGTGGGAGCGGGGGCCACGGGGATCTCGTCGTGGACGCGGATGTTCCAGTAGGGGCCGTCGTACCAGAGCGAGACCGGCATCAGGGCGGCACCGGTGTTCAGGGCCAGGGCGGCGGGCCCCGAGGGCATGCGTGCCTTCTCCCCGAAGAAGTCCACCTCGAGGCCGGAGCCGCCGATGTCCCGGTCTGCGAGCAGGCAGACCAGGCCGCCCTCGCGCAGGCGGCGGGCGAGGACGCCCACGGTGTTGGCGGTCCCGCCGGTCAGTGGCAGCACGTCCATGCCCAGGGACTCCCGGTAGGAGGTGAACCGCTGGTAGAGGCTTTCGGGGCTGAGCCGCTGGGCGACGGTGGTCAGGGGTGTGCCCCGGCTGCTGATCCACGCACCGGCGTGGTCCCAGTTGCCCATGTGCGGCAGGGCCGCCACCACCCCGCGGCCGGAGCGGATGTTCTCCTCCAGGGCCTCGATACCGCTCTGGCGGGTGTTGCCGAGGATGTGCTCCCGGCCCATGGCGGGCAGGCGGAACATCTCGTAGTAGTAGCGCATGTAGGAGCGCATCCCGGCCTTGGACAGGGCGCGCAGTTGGGCGTGGCTGGCGTGCGGGCCTACCAGCCTGCGCAGGTTGCGTTCCAGGCCGCGGGTACCGCCGTCGTGGGTGCGCCAGGAGCGGTCGGCGATCCGCTGGAACACCGCCCGGCCCGCGCGTTCCGGTGAGCGGCGGACCAGCGTCCAGCCGGCCGAGTAGGCCAGATCGGCCATGCGTTCGTCCACGTCCTGCCCCGTCCTCAGCTCTTCCCGCCGCTTTCTCGCCTGCCCCTTCCTAAGCGCCGTTGCTCGTCTTCTCGTCCTCGCCCGTAGCGAAGCCCGGGTCGTTGAGGCGTGCCCGGGTCTCCACCAGGCGCTGGAGGATGGTGATCAGGCTCAGCGCGGCGAGGAGCCACAGGCCACCGGCGAGGACGTACGGCACTCCGAGCTCGCTCAGACCGACGGCGAGCAGGATGATCACCAGGCGTTCGGTGCGCTCGGCCACGCCCACGTCGCAGTTGACGCCCAGGCCCTCCGCGCGCGCCTTGATGTAGGACACCATGAAGCCGCTGATGAGGCAGAAGAGGGTGAGCCCGGCGAGCATCGGATCATCGCCCTCACCCACGAACCACCACATGAGTCCGGCGAGGATAGCGGCGTCGGCGACCCGGTCGAGGCTGGAGTCGAGGAAGGCACCGAAGGCGCTGGCGCCGTCCTTGGCCCTGGCCACGGCACCGTCGAGCATGTCGAAGAGCGCGAAGACGGTGATGACCACCGAACCGGCGTAGAGCTGACCGCGGGGGTAGAAGTAGAGGGCGCTGACGACGACGCCGGTGGCACCGATGATGGTGACGACGTTCGGGGTCAGGCCGATCTTGGCCAGGCTCCGGCCGAGCGGAGCGGTGACCCTGGAGATCATGGGGCGAAGGATTCTCAGCATGTCTTCTTGTGGTCGTAGGACGGTCGTGGGGGGTGGGATCCGCACCGGGTGGCGTGGTGTCGGCCGCGTGACGCCGGTCGGGGCACCCATCGGTGCCCTGGCCGGGCTCCGGTCAGACTCGGTGTCATCCCCGGGGCCAGTGTTCGGCCAGCTTGGACCTGGTCTGCTCCAGCATTTCGGGCAGGACCTTGGTCTGGCCGATCACGGGCATGAAGTTGGTGTCACCACCCCAGCGCGGCACTATGTGCTGGTGAAGGTGCGCGGCGATCCCGGCACCGGCCACCGTACCGAGGTTCATGCCGACGTTGAAGCCCTGCGGTCGGTAGGCCGTGTCGAGTGCTTGGATCCCGGCCTGGGTGAGGGCGGCGACCTCCGCCGTCTCGTCCTCGTCGAGCGAGGTGTACTCGGAGACGTGCCGGTAGGGGCAGACCAGCAGGTGGCCGCTGTTGTACGGGTAGAGGTTGAGGACCACGTAGGCGGACTTGCCGCGGGCCACCACGAGCCCTTCTTCGTCGTCCAGCCCGGGTGCCCGGCAGAAGGGGCAGCCGTCTTCCGCCTTCGGGCCGGTCGGCTTGCCCTCCCCCTTGATATAGGCCATACGGTGCGGGGTCCAGAGCCGCTCCCATCCGTCGGGGCTCCCCGCCCCTGTGCCGGGGAGGTCGCTCGGCCCGTTCTCGGGCTCGTTGTCGGCACCGCGCATCGCTCGTCCGTTCCTTCGCATGACCGTTTCGTACTGCGGGTCCCAGCATAGAAGCGCAAGGGAGCGGGCGCGCCGGTACCTTCCGGAGCGCGTCTGTGTGCGCCGCAGCAGTCCGGCGGGTCCGCGTGCTGGTCAGAGCCCGAGCAGGGTGCGCAGGTGGCGCGGGGGCGGGTTTCCGTGGGCGAGCATGGTGTCATGGATCCGCCGGAGCGGCTCCTCCGGGCGCTGCTGTGCCAGGTCACGGGCGATGTCCGAGACCTCCGAGTAGCCGACGTAGTAGGTGGAGAGCTGGGCGCTCGTGAGCAGGGCGCGCCGCCACTTACCGACCGCTTCCCCCTCCTCCTGGTGGCCGCGTTCGGTCAGCAGGGTGATCGCTCCGGCCTCGGTGAGGTCCCCGGCGTGCACGCGTACGTCGAGGATGGCGTTGAGGATCATCCGCAACCGCAGCTTGAGCTGGCCCAGGCGCACGGCGAGATTGTCACGGCGGGCGGCCTCGTCGGTGCCCTCGGACCAGCCGCGTCCGGCGAGGACCTCCTCGACGTGGACCGCCCAGCCCTCGACGAAGGTCCCGCTGTTCAGGGCGGACCGCACCCGGGTGTGGCCGTCGTGGCGGGCGGCGTGGGCGAGCTGCAGCGCGTGGCCGGGCAGCGCCTCGTGGATCATCAGGTTGCGCAGCATGCCGCCGTTGTACTCGCGCAGGAAGGACTTCTGGCGCTCGGCGCTCCAGTCCTCCGGCGGCGGCGCCACGGCAATAAATGTGGGCTGACGCCGAAGGCGTTCGTTTGAGGGTGGTGGCGGGCGACGGGTGGGCGTGGGCTGACGCCGAAGGCGTTCGTTCGAGGGCGGTGACGGGTGGAAAGGGGCGTCGGAGTCGAGCGGGCCCGGAGCGTCGCAGTAGGCGACGGCCACACCGCGGCGGGACTCGGGCATCGGGATGACGCTCACCGGGTCGTCGTACACCGTGGCCAGGTCCAGATCCCGGACCCGCGAGTAGAGGTGCGCCAGGGCGTCGGTGCAGGCGGGCAGGACACCGTCGGCGTCGATGGTGTGTTCGTCCGCCAGGGAGGCGAGGACCTCGGCGACCTGTCCGGCGCGGCGGGGCCGGCCCTCGTACTCGGCCGCTGCCTCGGCGATCGCCTCCTCCGTGGCCAGGAGGTCGCTCTCAGCGCGCACCAAAAGGGCGTCCGGTGAGAGTTCGGAGTCCAAGGTGTACCAGAGCTGGGCGGCGAACTGGCGGGCGCCCAGGCGGGGGTCCGCTGTGGCGAACTCGGCCTCGGTCCGCAGCCACGAGGTGTACTCGTCGAGCGCGGCCAGGGCGGCGTCGCGGGCCGTCTCGACCTTGGAACGGAGTTCGGGATGCTGCGCGGCCAGGGCCGGGACGTCGTCGGTGAGCATCGTGCGAGCGCCCGCCAGCTGGCCCAGGGCGGTCTCCACGTGCACGCGGGGCATGCCGGGCCCTTCGGACAACCGGGCGCGCGCGGTGTCCAGGTAGGCGGGCAGGGCGTTGCAGCGCGCGGCCAGCGCCTCCAAGCGTTCGGGCACCGAGAGGCTCTCTCGTTCCAAGAGCGCGTGGACGGCCTCACCCGGTGAGTGGAGAAGCGGGTCCCAGGCGTGCGGGCGCAGCTCCGTGGTGTGCCACAGGTCTGCGCTGATCCTGGTCCGGAGCATCTCCAGGTCGACCAGGTCCTCCGCCGGGATGAGGTCGGGGTCGATCTCGTCCAGCGAACCGAGTGCGTCGGTGAGCATGGAGATCCGACGGGCGTCGCCCTCCACCGAGTAGTCGGTGAGCCGGTGGGCACCCCGGGTGTCCCCCAGGTCCAAGGCCCACTCCGGGGAGTCGGCCAGGAGCGCGTCGAGCACACGCTCGGCGACGTCTCGGAACCGTCGGGTCATCGCTGCGGCGTCGGACTGGGAGGAAGAGCTCATCCCGCCATGATGCCAGCACAGCGGCCTGCCTGAGGCACACGGCCTGAGCCCGGTTCCCGCGTGGCGGGAACCGGGCCGTGCTCTGTGCGGGACCCCGGCCCGGGACTGAACCCGGTCAGCGCCAGGAGTTCTGACCCCCGGTGGAGGTGGGCTGCTGCCCGCCAACGCCCTCGGGGTCCCCCACCGTGATCGCGTGCTCGACGAGGGTGATGAGCGTCGACTTGGTGGAGGCCCGGTCCCTGGCGTCCACCTGAACGATGGGGATCTCCGGGCTGAGTGTCAGAGCGTCCCGGACCTCGTCCGCGGCGTGGGGGTAGTAACTGTCGAACCCGTTGATCGCCACGATGAAGGGCAGTCGCGCCTCTTCGAAGTAGTCGATCGCGGGGAAACAGTCGGCGAGACGGCGGGTGTCCACCAGCACGACCGCACCGATGGCGCCTTTGACCAGATCGTCCCACATGAACCAGAACCGGTGCTGTCCGGGCGTACCGAACAGGTACAGGATCAGGTCGGAGTCGAGGGAGACGCGGCCGAAGTCCATCGCGACGGTGGTGGTCTGCTTGTCCGGCGTCTTGGCGAGGTCGTCCACCCCGACGCTGGCGCTGGTCATGACCGCCTCGGTCGTCAGAGGCACGATCTCGGAGACTGAGCCAACGAATGTCGTCTTCCCGACACCGAAGCCCCCGGCGACGACGATCTTGACCGACGTCATCGCGTTCCCCCCAGCACCGCCTTCCTCGGCTGGGCTAGAGCTTGCGAAGTCCACTGAGCACCCTTTCAAGCAGGTTGGTGTTGGGGCGAGAGTCGTTGTTGAGCGAAGACCTGATCTGGAGCAGTCCCTGCTCGGACATGTCCGCCACAAGCACCCGCGCCACACCGAGCGGCATCCGCAACAGTGCGGAGACCTCCGCCACGGAACGCCATTCCTGGCACAGGTCGCTGATCGCCTGCCATTCCGGCGTCAGCGTCCCTGACTCGTGTCGAGCCGCCGCCGTGGCCGAGATCAGTGCTTCCAGTGGAAGCTGCGACTTCGGCTTGGTGCGACCCTTGGTGACCGCGTAGGGGCGCACCAGCGAACTGGGGGCGCTGCCCTGCGCGGGTCGTTGGTCATACGGTTGTTGGATTGGTCGAGGAACATCTCCGCCGCCCGGCACGGCCGGCATCCCTCCGCTTGGGGGGTTGCCCGGCTGTTGACCGAACCACGAGGCGCTCCCGGCATCTCTACTGTGAGGTGCCACCACTTCCTCCTGTCGGTGGTGGATCAGTGGATTCCCGAGGTGCGCGCCGTTGGTGTCAGCGCCCGCCCCGCCCGCTCGACGAGCAGGGTCATCTCGTACGCGACCAGGCCCAGGTCGCTCTCAGCCGCCGCGAGGACCGCGAGGCAGGAGCCGTCGCTGATGGCCATGATGAGCATCAGCCCCCGCTCCATCTCCACGACGGTCTGTGCGACAGCCCCACCCTCGAACACCCGGGCAGCGCCCTGCGTCAGGCTGGACAGACCAGAGGCGATGGCCGCCAACTGGTCGGCCCGGTCTGCTGGGAAGCCCGCGGACGACGCCAACGGTAGGCCGTCAGAGGAGACGACGATCGCGTGAGCGACGTCGGGCACCCGGTCGGCAAAGTCAGTGATCAACCAGTTGAGTTCATTCACCTGTCGACTCATCTGATCTCCTGTCCAAGTTCGCCGGTCGATCTTTCGGCACTGCTACCGCCGGCACGGCATGTGACAGCACTGCCTTTGCGAGCTGCCCGGCCCCTCCCGTGGGGGAAACCGGGAGTCTGGTGTTCCGCTCTCGTGAAGCGATGGGTGTGGTGCGTCCGAGAAGCTCGGTAGATGCTAATGCATCCTGCTTCCGCGAATAAGGGGGACCCCGTCCCACCACTGGCCACTTGGGTCACTCCTCTGTCGAACTGTCGCCGAGCCGGTTCCGACCGTCACGGACCCCCTTCTGGAATCCCGAGAAGCGGTTGCGGACACGGTCCGCGCTCCGGGTGGGCATCTGCTTGAAGTTATCCGGCTTCGGTGCGGTCCCAGGAACAAGGTTTGCCTTGGGAACTCGTTTTGGCAAGCCCGATGTGGTGAGACCGCCCGCGAGCGGCTCTGCCGCGGTCCGCGCGGCCTTCCACCCGCGGTCTGCCGCAGAGTTCCAGTCCTGCTCCGAGCTGGGGCTCGGTCCGCCATGCGAAGCGGGCTCCTGGCGGGTGCGCTGGCCCTCCTGGGGCGGGGACACCTGCTGGATCGGGCCGGTTTCGGTGGTGTCCACGGTGGGCCCTCCGGTACGGCGCTTGAACCAGTTGGACTCGATCGCGTCGAAGATCGGCAGCGAGTCGGAGCCCCCTCCGGCCGGGGTGGGCGGGACGACGGTGTTGTTCGGCCCCTGGCCGCCACCGTAGCGGCGGGAAAGGTAGGCCGTGGAACCGTAGCCCTCGCGGTCACCGCCGGAGCCCCAGCCCCCCGTGTCGTTGGGGTCGGGCTGCGGGTTCGGCTGCGCCTTGTGGGGCTGCTGCGCTCCTGTGTCCCAGGTCGAGGCGGATACGGCCGGGAAGGTCTCGGTGTTGTCCTCACCGCGGGCCGGGGCCGCCGGGCTCCCGTAGGAACCGGTGTCGTAGGAGCCAGCCTGGTGGGAGCCGGTGTCGAACGCGTTGGAACGGCTTCCGGCACCACCGAAGGCATCGTAGGTTCCCGTGTCCTGCGGGTCGGCCTCGGTGGGTCGGCGGAAGGCACCGGTGTCCGTCGTGGGTCGGCTGAACGAGCCCGTGTCGGAGGCGCGCCGGAACGTGCCGCTGTCCGGACCGTTGAACGACCCCGTGTCGGCGCCGTTCCGAGGAGCCGGGTCGAACAGGCTGCGGCCGTTGTTCTCCGGCTGCGGCTCGTCTTCCACCGGCACGTCGTAGGGGTCCACGACCGAACCGCTGTGGGCGGCGCCGTTGTTGGGCGACAGGCCCTCGGCGCGCTTGGGCGGATCCCAGACGGACCCGGAGCTCGTGCTGTTCCACAGGTCCTGGCCGCTGGGCGGGTGCTCTTCGGCACGGGCACCCCCGGGCTTGCGCTTGGGCAGGCCGCCCATCTCGCTCGGGGAGGCACCGGACTCCTGGCTCTGCCAAGGGTCGTTCGGCTCGTGGGCGGCCGGTGTGGCGGCGAAGGCCGCCTCCGCGTCGGCGAAGGTGTCCGGCGTTCCCGCGGAGAGCTCGGGCCGCCCCCCGGCCCCGCCCAGGGCGTGCTGGCCCTCGACCGGGGTGATGAGCAGGTCCGGCGGGAAGATCACGCTGGCGGTGGTACCGCCACCGTGCGCCTCACGCAGGTTCATCCGAATGCCGTGGCGGTGTGCCAGGCGGGAGACCACGAACAGGCCCATGCGGCGCGAGACCGCGACGTCGATGACCGGCGGGGCGGCCAGCCGGGCGTTGATCGAGGCCAGGTCCTCCGGGGCCATGCCGATACCGCTGTCGGTCACATCCACTTGGACGGATCCGCTGTCCAGGATCTTGGCGCTGACCAGGACCTCGGTGTCGTGCGGGGAGAACGCAGTGGCGTTCTCCACCAGCTCGGCGACGAGGTGGATGACGTCATTGACCGGGCGGCCGAGGACCGAAATGTGGGAGGGGGCGCGGACGTTGACGCGCTCGTACTGCTCGACCTCGGAGACGGCGCCGCGGAGGACGTCGACCAGCGGGACGGGCTGTGCCCACTTACGGGTGTTGTCCTGGCCGGACAGCACCAGAAGGTTCTCGTTGTTGCGACGCATGCGCGTGGCGAGGTGGTCCAGCTGGAAGAGGTCGGAGAGGCGGTCCGCGTCCTGCTCGGACTGCTCCAGACCGTCGATCAGCCGCAGCTGCCGCTCCACCAGGGTCTGGCTTCGGCGGGAGAGGTTGACGAACATCGCGTTGACGTTGCTGCGCAGGGCGGCTTCGTCGGAAGCGAGTGTCAGGGCGACCCTGTGGACGTCGTCGAAGGCACGTGCCACCTCGCCGATCTCGTCCTGGGTGTGCACCTCGATGGGGCTGACGCGGACGTTCTCGGGGACCGCCCCGGCCTCCTGCATCCGGTTGATCGAGTCCGGGAGGTCGCGTTCGGCGACGCGGCGCGCCCCGTCCTCCAGTGTGCGCAGTGGGCGCACGAGCGACCGGACCACGAGCGAGGTCAGGATGAAGACGGCCAGGAGCACGCCCGCGACGATGATCAAGTCGATCCCGGTGCGGATCAAGGCCTGGTCGCGCAGCTGGTTGGCGTCGTCCGCGATACCTCCCGCGATGTCTTCCTCGACCAGCTGGAGGCGGTCGAGGGCGACGTCGGCAATGGCGGCGTAGTCTTCGGGGCCGTCGTTGTCGGTCACACCGGTGAGGGGGTCCCCGCGTTCGGCGCGGTACATGACGCGCATACGCATGGTGGAGACCTGGCTGACCTCCAGGCCGGTGAAGTTCTCGTCGAACACCGCCCGCTGCTCGGCCGATGCGGACTGGATGAAGTTCGAGATCTCGTTCTCGTACCGGGCTCGGCTGGAGTCGATGGCCTCGGAGATACCGCCGGTCATCGTGTTGCGGGCCAGGGAGTGACCCATCAGCGCGGTCTCGTAGGAGAGCTGGTCGCGAGCGTTCGACAGCGCGGTGAGGGCGCGGACGCTCTCCCGCAGTTCGGTGTCGTTGGTCTCGTCCGCGATGGTCTGGTTGAAGTCGGAGAGCGAGCGCGCGACCGTCCGGTACTTCGTGACGACGGGGAGGACCGTGATGCGGGTCTCGTCGACCTCGGTGCGCAGGGCCTCCACCGTGGAGAGCTGGCTGCGCATCGTGGACAGGCGGGTCTGTGCCAGCTCGCCGTCCATCTCGCCCAGGTCGTCCAGACGGGCGGTCAGGGTGCTCTGAAGGTCGCGGGAGGAGTCCCGTTCCTCCTCCATCTCCTGGCGGAGGTCGTCCGAACGCCGGTTCGGGTCCGCGTTGTCGGAGATGTACACGGCGCTGGCCGTGCGCTCACGGCCCAGCTGGTTGGCCAGGTCCACGATGAGGACGCCCACTTGGGCCCGGTCCTCGATGTGGGCGTGGGTGACCGTGGAGACCGAAGCCTCGTAGACCCTCAGCCCGCCGAGCGCTAGCGCTACGGCAGTGGGAATGACGATGAGGGCCACCAGTCGGGAACGCACCCGCCAGTTACGTGGCCGCCACCAGTTGGCTCTGCGCCGGGGCTTGGCATCGGCGTTATCGGCCTGCGCTGCCTCGCTCTGCGCGCTGGCGCCGTCTTTCGTCGCTCGTGTCGACACGGACCCTCGCAACCTTTCGTGTCACCGCCTCGAACGGCTGTTGAACCCAGGGGTTGGACCGCTCCGGACCGGAAAATCGGTATAGACCACAGTGGTCCACCGGATGGATACAGCGGTGGGAATGTGGGGAGATGTGCAGACTGTCCGCCGGACTCGCCTGGGAGGAGAGGCGCCGCGCACCAACACTGTCGAGGTGCGCGTGCGGTGGATAGCGTACCAATGGGCGAGAAGGGCTCGCTTCGGACGTATGACCCTGATTGGCAAGATCATCTTCGGCCGCCCGCGCCCATAATGCCCCCTCTGTCCGCATTATGACCAATCCCCCAGGTCAGAACGGGGGACCGAAAACCGCGCGGACATTGAGGTAACTATTTGGACACACCGTCAACTTCCTCACCAAGGGCGCCTGTCCGTGACATCGTGTCACGACGTATACGCAGGTCCTGAGGGGGAAGCTGAAATGCGTGGCTCATCGCGCCCAAAATCGAACACGCACGGTTATCTCAACGTCACCAGCGGCTCTCCTGCCAGTTCACCTCAGTCCGCCGCAGCACCGGGCATTTCGGTCAGCACCTTGCTCCCCCTGAGTGCGGCCCTCCTGTTCGCGCTCACTTGCGCCGCACCGGGCGCCGCTCAGGAAGCCGCGGAAAACGACCCTGCCGAGGCGGGCACGGAGACCGTGGACGGCGAACCGGAAGAGGGCACCTTGGGCGTCCTCCGGGTGGAACTGGCGGAAGCCCGCGCGGACGTGGCCGCGCTCCGTGAGAGCGCCGTGGAGAAGATCGACCGGTACAAGGACGAGCGCGCACGCCTGGACGAACTCACCGAGGAACGTGAGGCCGCCGAGTCGCGTGCCGAGAGCGCCGAGGACCACCACGAAACCGCCCGGTTGGGCGCGGCCAGGCAGGCCGCCAGCGCCTATAAGGGCGGCGACCTGAACATGGTGCACGCCTGGACAGGGCCCGAGGGGCCCGCGGAGGCCCTGGAGCGCGGGGCCCTCCTGTCCCTGTTCGGCAAGCACCGCTCCGCCGACCTCGACCGTGCCGAGGCCTCCCGGATCGCGACCGACACCCTCGCCGACGCCGCCGGGACGGCGGAACAGGATCAGACCGAGGCCACAGAAGCAGCCGACGCCGCACGCGAAGCCGCGCAGGAGGCCATCGACGAGCAGGAGGAGCGGGCCAAAGGCCTCCTGGAGGAGCAGACCAAGCTGGAGGCGGCGTTCGCCGACTCACAGGACACCGACAGCGAGGCGGAGCGCCGCGACGAGGCGCTGACCGACGCGCGCGCAGCCGTCACCGACGGGGACGGCGAGGTGTCGACCACTGACGGAGCGGGGGACGAGAACCCAGCGGAGTCCACGGACGGGGACGGTGGCTGCACCGACACCGTGACCGACGGTTTCGACAACGGCCAGATCCCGGAGTCGGAACTGTGCCCGCTGCCGCAAGCGGGCGAGCAGCTGCGCGCGGACGCCGCCGAGGCCTTCATCGAACTCGACGGCGCCTTCCACTCCGAGTTCGACCGACCCATGTGCGTCACCGACTCCTACCGGCCCTACCACGAGCAGGTGCGCCTGTTCGAGGAGATGCTGCCCGGTATGGCGGCCGAGCCCGGAACCAGCGCGCACGGCCTCGGCATCGCCGTGGACCTGTGCGGCGGCGTGCACGAACTCGGCAGCTCCGAGCACCAGTGGATGCTCGACCACGGGCCCGACTACGGTTGGGACAACCCGGACTGGGCCCGGGGCGGATTCGAACCCTGGCACTGGGAGTTCACGCCCTGACACCGTGTCGGCCAGCCCTCGGACCGTTCAGACCTGGGAACCGACCCTGACCTCGAAGGTGCCCAAGTCCCCCGCGTCGACGAAGAGCTCGTCGTCGGCCTCCAGTGCCGGGGTGGTCACCGGCAGCAGGGCCCGGACCCGCGCGGGCCCGGAGAGCAGCCACGTGTGGGCGGGATCGACCAGGCCCCGCCCGTTCTCCAGCTCGTCGACCGAGGTACTCAGCTCCACCACCTGCCCATCCACCTCGTCGGCGGTGGTCACGACGGGCCCCAGGCTCAGCTGCACGGCCTCGCCCAAGGCGTCCAGCCACAGGCAGGCGGGCGTGTAGGCGCTCGCAGCTCCCGTGCCCCCGGCCAGGGCCGCGACGCCCACACAGGCAGTACGGGCTTCGGGAAGAACCGCGTCGTCGACCCCGCGGACCATCTCGGGGTGGATCTCGAACTCCCGGTCACCCGCGAGCACCGGGACCAGGGCCGTGGGCTGGATCGGCGCGCACATGCGGGCCTCGGGTTCGACGATGATCTCGATCGCCGCCTCCACGGCCCGCTCGAAGGCCGCGGCCAGCTCGTCGTGTCCGCCACCGAGCAGTTCGTCGAGGCTCGCCGTCTCGGGGCTGCCCATCACGTCACCGTCGTCCAAGGCGCCGACGCGCGCGCCGCCACCACTCGGTGATAGATAAGTTACCCAGCGCAATGCATTCTCCTCATCAGCGAGAGGGGCTCCAACGGGCTTCCTGGGCCGGGCTTCCCGGTCCGGCCGACCCCGCCCGACGACGTCAGCGTAGCCAGCGTGGCAGACTCAGCCGCCTCGGCCGACTGTGCGTGGCGGGGTCCTCAGGGGACGACGACCGGGCTGTGCTCCTTACCGGTTCCGGCACAGCCGCGGCAGGGTTCGTCGATCCGGATCCAGACGATCACCCCGCTGCCGTCCCGGTGCGGCCGCTCCGGCCGCCACCATCCCGTCCCGGAGCAGAAACGGCACTCGACGCCGTCACGGTCACACCATCCGCAGGCGGAGATCGCGCACCTGGCGTGTGTCGGTACTCGCGTCGGGTCCATGCACTCCCACCGTTCCCCCGAAATCGTGACCAGCCTTGCACAGTGGGTACACACGAGTCCAGAGGGGAGGGCCGGACGAACGTCCGGGTCAGCGGCGGTGGGCGGGACCCGGTACCGGTTCAGCCCGATTCCCGCACGACCAGGTGGGTGTCGAGCAGGATCGTCTCGGCCTCGGCCGTCCGAGGGATCGCCACGTCCACCAGCAGCCGGGCGATTTCCCGACCCATCTGAACCGTGGGCTGGTGGACGGTGGTCAGCGGCGGATCGCTGTGCTGGGACATGAGCGTGTCGTCGAACCCGACCAGGGCGATGTCACCCGGAACGGACAGGCCGCGTTCGCGCAGGACGCGGATGGCGCCGATGGCCATCATGTCGGAGCCGACGAAGACCGCGTCCGGGTCGCCTCCCTGGTCCAGCAGCCGGGCCATGGCCCCGGCTCCTCCGTCGACGCTGAAGTCACCCTGGACCACGAGGTGGTCGTCGATCTCGTGCCCGCTGGCGGCCATACTCTCGCGGTAGCCGCGGAAGCGCTGCACACCGGCGTTCATGTCCTGGGGTCCGGTGATGTGGGCGACCCGGCGGCGCCCGCTGTCCAGCAGGTGCTGGGTGGCCACGCGGCCGCCGTCGACGTTGTCGATGTCCACCAGGAATGGCGCGGGTTGGGCCTCCGAGTAGGGGCGGCCGCCGTGTACCACCGGCACACCGGCGTCGGCCAGGCGCGTGGTCAGGGGATCGTCCCGGTGCAGGGAGACCAGGAGGGCGCCGTCGACGTGTGAACCGCTGAGGTACTCGCCGACGCGCTTGTGCTCGGCCTCCCCGCGGGCGGTGGTGAGCATGAGCTGCAGGTCGCGCTCGTGCAGCACCGAGCTCACTCCGCGGATCATGTCCGCGAAGAAGGGGTCCGCGAACAGGCGGTCCCTCGCCTCGGAGACGACCAGCGCGACCGTGTCGGTCCGCCGGGTGACCAGGGTGCGCGCCGCGTGGTTGGGGCTGTAGCCCAGTTCCGCGACCGCGTTGTGCACGGCCTCACGGGTCCGTTGACTGACCTGGGGCGATCCGTTGATCACGCGGGAGACCGTGCCGCGGCCGACCCCGGCCCGCTCTGCCACCATCTCCAGGGTCGGTCGTTGCCGACCGCCGCTCTTGGCCACTTCTAGGCTCCTTGGACGTTGTGGCGCCACCAGGACCGGCGGCGCATGCGTTGTGCGCTCCCTCGCGGCGGGAGGGAGCCCGCTACGAACGCGTGTGGGGCGCCCCGCCGGGGCGCCCCACGAACACTCGTGGTTTACCGCTCAGGGAAGCGGCTGGTTCTGGCCAGTTCCGCGTACCAGTGTCCAGTGTCCTTCACGACGCGCTCCTGCGTGTCGTAGTCGACGTGGACGATGCCGAACCTGCGGGAGTATCCCCATGCCCACTCGAAATTATCCAGAAGTGACCAGGCGAAGTAGCCGCGCAGTGGCACACCGGCGTGGATGGCCTCCTTGGCGGCCCTGAGATGGCCCTCGTAGTAGGCGGTGCGGTCGGGGTCGTGAACCGCGCCGTCCTCGCTGACGGTGTCCTCGAAAGCACATCCGTTCTCCGTCACGTACAGGTCGATCCCGCCGCTCTCCCCCGCCAGGCGTTGGAGGACGTCGAAAAGGCCGGTGGGATCGATCTCCCAGCCCATGTGGGTGACGGGCAGCCCCTGAGAAACGTGCACCTCGTCGGGGTCGGCGCCGAGCCAGGCTTCGCCCTCGCCGCTGACCAAGGCGGGGTCGAGCCCCTTGGCCGAACCCGCGACGAACTCGGGTGAGTAGTAGTTGACGCCCAGGAAGTCCAGCGGCGTGGAGATCGTCTCCAGGTCGCCGTCCAGCACGAAAGAGAAGTCGCTGATCTCGGAGAGGTCCTGGAGGACGTCGGCGGGGTAGGCGCCCTTGAGCAGGGGGTCGGTGAAGATGCGGTTGCGGACACCGTCCGCCCGGCGGGCCGCCCGGGCGTCGGCGGCGTTGGCTCCGTGGGGCCGGATGACCGCCTGGTTGTGGGCCATGCCGACCTTGGCGGAGTGCCCGGTGGAGCGGATCGCCTCGGCGGCGAGACCGTGCCCGAGCAGGAGGTGGTGGGTGGCGGCCAGGGCAGCGGGTGCGTCCCGGTGGCCGGGGGCGTGGTGGCCGTTCTCGTAGCCGAGGAAGGCCGCGCACCAGGGTTCGTTGACGGTCATCCAGTGGCTCACCCGGTCACCGAGGGCTTCGGCGACGATCCTGGAGTACTCGGCGAAGTGGTGGGCGGTGTCGCGGGCGGGCCAGCCGCCGGCGTCCTCCAAGGGCTGGGGCAGGTCCCAGTGGTAGAGGGTCGCCCAGGGCTGGATGCCCGCTTCCAGGAGGCTGTCGACCAGTCGGTCGTAGAAGTCCAGTCCCGCTTGGTTCACGGTCCCCGACCCCTCGGGGACGATGCGGGGCCAGGCGATGGAGAAGCGGTAGGCGTCGAGGTTGAGCCGCTTCATGAGCGCGACGTCCTCGGCGTAGCGGTAGTAGTGGTCGTCGGCGGGGTCGCCCGTGTCCCCGTTCAGGACCTTGCCGGGGGTCTCGGCGAAAGTGTCCCAGATACTGCGGCCTCGCCCGTCGGCGGTGGTGGCGCCCTCGATCTGGAAAGAGGCGGTCGCCGCCCCCCAGAGGAAGCCCTCGGGGAAATCGTTCGGATTACTCACTGCTTCAGTACGCACCTTCCATACTTTGGGAGCGCTCCCATTCACCGAATCAGACGCATCCTTCGAAGTCAACGGAGTACAGCACCCCCGAGACCCAAACGTTACCGGGGTCGCTCGGCCGCGCCCGCGGCCCCGGTGGGAGCTCCCACCGGGGCCGGTTCGTCACTCTTCTCCGCCGACCGGGAGCACGATGCCCTGCCAGCGCTCCTCCATGAAGTCGCGCACCTCAGGCGTGTGCAGCAGTTCGTTGAGCCGGACCAGGTCCTCGGCCTCGGCATCCTCCGAACGCACCACCAGACCGTTGGCGTACGGGTTGTCCTCGGTCTCCTCCCAGGCCAACACGTTGGCGGACTCGGTGAGGTCGGCCTCCAGCGCGTAATTGCCGTTGACCACCGCCGCGTCCACGTCCTCCAGGGAACGCGGCAGCTGCGCGGCCTCCACCGGGGTGATCGCGATGTCGTGCGGGTTCTCCTCGACATCCTCCTCCGAGGCCTGTCCCTCCGTACCGTCGGCCAGACCGATCACGTCCTCTTGGTCCAGGAGCTGGAGCGCCCGGTCCATGTTCGAGGCGTCGTTGGGAACACCGATCTCGGCGCCCTCGGACAGCTCGCCCAGGTCCTCGAACTCCTCCGAGTACAGGCCGAACGCCTCCAGGTGCACGTCCGCCACATAGGTCAGGTCCGTGTCCGGGTTGCCCTCGAGGTACTCCTCCAGGAACGGGACGGTCTGGTAGTAGTTCCCGTCCAGCTCGCCCTCGGCCAGCGCCGCGTTCGGCTGGTTGTAGTCGGTGTACTCGACCACCTCGATGGCCAACCCTGCCTCGGCCGCCAGCTCGTCGTCGACGAACTCCAGGATCTCCGCGTGCGGCAGCGGGGTGGCTCCGATCCGCAAGGTCACCACGTCGTCGTCACCGCCGCCGTTGTCGGCGGCCCGCTCGCTGGGGCTGCCGCAGCCGGCGAGCAGGACCGCAGTGGCGCCGACCACCGCAGCCCCCCTCAACGCGTTCGCACTCCCTGTCATCGCTCTCTCCTTGCCGTTCGATCCGTACCGCTTCGGAAGGGGGATGCGGGGGTCGGGAACCGGGGTTCGAGGGGTCGGTTGCCTTCGGCGTCAGCGCCGGGAGAGCCTGCGCACCACCAGGTCGCCCAAGCTCTGCACGACCTGCACGATGACGACCAGCAGGATCACGGTGGCCCACAGGTAGTGGTCGTTGAAGCGCTGGTAGCCCTCGCGGATGGCGAGGTCGCCCAGACCGCCGCCGCCGATGGCCCCGGCCATGGCCGAGTACGAGATGAGCGTGACCACGGTCATGACCAGGCCGGCGATCAGGCCGGACATCGCCTCGGGGAGCATCACCTTGCCCACGATCGTGAACTTGCGGGTGCCCATGGCGTGCGCGGCCTCGATCACTCCGCGGTCGACCTCGCGCAGGGAGGTCTCCACCAGGCGCGCGAAGAACGGGATGGCGCCGATACTCAACGGCACGATTGCGGCCGTTGGGCCCAGGGTGGTGCCGACCAGGAGCCTGGTCAAGGCCAGCACCGCGACCATGAGGACGATGAAGGGCAGGGAACGGCCGATGTTGACCAGCGCGCTGAGCACGGCCCGCACGGCCGGGGCCGGGACCAGGCCGCCCTTGTCGGTGGCGACCAGCAGCACACCCAGCGGGAGGCCGAAGAGGACGCTGAAGACGGTCGCCCACCACACCATGTAGATGGTGTCCTGGGTGTTCAGCCAGAGGCTGGGCCACATGTTGGGCCAGTCCAGGAAGAAGTTGGTGATTGCGGAAGCGGCACCCCCGCCAGCGAGGACGAGGGCATCTGCGGGGTTGATGGTCACTTTCCGGCCTCCTCGACCAGCAGGCCGTGCTCGGACAGGTAGGTGAGCGCGTCGCGTCGGCGCTCACCACGCATGTTGACGCTGAGCCGACCCACGGACTGCCCGGCGACCTGCTCCACGCCGCCACCGAGGATGTTCACGTCCACGTCGAAACGGCGGGTGAGTTCCGACATGAACGGCTCGTCGAAGGAGCGCGGGTAGGTGATGACCACCGTCTCCGGGCCGCCGTTGTCCGGAAGGGGGAAGAGCGAGCGCGCCAGCAACGAGCCCGGCGTTCCGATGAGGTCCAGCACCCGGCCGGACTCCCGGAACTCACCGTCCTCCATGATCGCCGCGGAATCGCAGATCCGCTTGATCACGTCCATCTCGTGTGTGATCAACAGGATGGTCAGCCCCAGCTCGTCGCGCAGGCGGCGGAGAAGGGACAGGATCGAGTCGGTGGTGGCCGGGTCCAACGCCGAGGTGGCCTCGTCGCTCAGCAGCACCTTGGGGTCCGAAGCGAGCGCACGGGCGATACCGACACGCTGCTTCTGACCGCCGGAGAGTTGGGCGGGGTAGGCGCGTGCCTTGTCTCCCAGCCCCACCAGTTCGAGGAGTTCCCCCACGCGGGCGGCCCGCTGCGCGCGGGACACCCCGGAGACCTCGAGGGGGAACCCCACGTTGCCCGCGACCGTGCGGGAGGAAAGCAGGGCGAAGTGCTGGTGCACCATGCCGATACTCCGCCGCGCCGCACGCAGGCGGGAACCGCGCAGAGAGGTGAGCTCCTCCTCCCCCACGCGTACGGTGCCGCTGTCCGGGCGTTCGAGGAGGTTGACCGAGCGCAGGAGAGTACTCTTCCCCGCACCGCTCTGGCCCACGACCCCGAAGATCTCGCCGGACTCGACATGCAGGTCCACGCCGTTCAGGGCGTGCACCTGGCGGTTCTTCAACCTGTAGGTCTTGTGTAGACCCACTGCGTCAATCACGGATTTCCCATCGACGTCTGGCGGTGGTGTCCAGCGGCTGCCCTCGGGCAGGGGAGGGCTCTGGACTCAGCCTGGATGTGACGCCCACTCACGAGCGTACGAAGCGCTCGGCCGGCGGACGTCGGCGACGCGCCGGTGTTTCCGGCGGTCAGGGCTCGGAACGGGCGGCCCGTGGGCGGGCCCGAGACCGGCTCCGGCGTGTGGTGCCCGGTACGGCGCGTGTCAGAACTGGCGCGGCACCGGACAGCGACGGGGCAGCCGACAACGGCCACCGGGCAGCGGAACACACCGCCGGGTGGTGTCCGCCCTGCAGGCGGGGGTCGCTTTACCGTGCTCAGGAGCCTTCACGCCACCCACTCAACCATGGCGAGAGCGGTCGATCCGGCCAAATGCCGAGCCTGTATGTGGTTAGTTATGCCACATCGCGGCCTCTATTGGGAGATGGAATCAGCCTGTCCCTCCCGAAGGGCCGCGCGAGTGCCTACACTCTTGAGCATCCCGTGACTCTCCCCGCCGCAGCGCGTCGTGAGTGCCGAGGGCCAGGCAGCTCCTAAGGCGGCCGCGCGCCCCGCCCGGGTAAGACGAGAAGACGCGCCCACAGCGCCCCCGTGCCCGCAGGGGACGCGTGTGAGCCCAAGGAGCGACCACACCGTGCAGCCCGAAGATCCGAGCCGAGTGGACGACTACGCCGATTTCTGGGCCCCCGATCCCTCCGACTACACGTGGCGGGAAGCCCTCGCCGACGGTATCGAGCTCCTGCCTGCCGTTCTGCGCCCTGCACGGACCCGGACCGCCGTGCTCGCCGCTTCCTTCGTCGCCATCGCGTTCACGGTGCCCGTCTCCGCCGCGGCCGCCCTGGCTCCCCACTTCGCGCCCCAGGAACCGGAGAGCATGAGTGACCTCCAGTCCCGCGCCGACGAGCTGACCGACGAGTACGAGGGCGAGCTGCGCGACATGGAGGCCGTTCTGGAGGAGGCCGAACGGGCGGAGGACCGCGCCGAATCCACGCGCGAGGACGTGGAGGAGGCCCGTGACCAGGTGCGCTCCCTGGCCGTGGCCACCTACACCAGCAGCGGCATCGACCCCTCCATGTCACTGTTCGTCGAGGCCGAGCCCGAAGAGGTCATCGACCGCGCCATGATCATCGACTACCTGTCCACCACCAACCAGGACAAGATCGACCAGCTCGACCAAGCGCTGTCCCGTGACGAGGTGGCCCAAGCCAACGCGGAAGAGCGGCTGGCCGAGGTCGAGGAGGACATGGACGAGCTGGAGGATCGGCGGATGGACGTGCGGCGCCTGATCGCCGACCACCCGGACCAGCCCATGCAATCGCACAACAACCTCACCCCGCGCACGGAGCAGATGCGCGACACGATCATCGAGGAGTTCGGCCGCGGCGACGACGTGGGCGGCGTGGGCTGCTTCCGGGAGGAGGGCGGTTTCGTCGTCGGCGAGCACCCCCTGGGCCGGGCCTGCGACTTCATGCTGCACGCGAGCGGCGGGATGCCCACCGAGGAGGAGGTCCAGCGCGGCTGGGACATCTCCGAGTACGCCATGGACAACGCCGAGGACCTCGGGGTCATGTACATCATCTACCGGCAGCAGATCTGGGACGTGCGCCGGGGCGACACCGACTGGCGCGACATGGCCGACCGCGGCAACCTCACCGAGAACCACTTCGACCACGTGCACATCTCGATGTTCTGATCGCGCCCCCATGGCCACAACCGGTCACAGGTTTCACCCCTTGCCCAGTGGCCACTACCCCTCGCAGTAAGGCACATCACCCGGAAAGGTTTATCGCCCACATCCCGGGACCAAAGGCCTTTTTTTCGGCCGAACTCTATTACCTGGCCCCAATGCGCGATGTCCACGAAACGATGTCACAATTGCGCAACGCCAATGGTGAGTCTCCTCGCGAGAAGCACAAAACGGTGACGATCTTCCCTACTACCCCAGGTCCGCCCTGCCACGGGCCCGGCCCACCCAGTTAGGATGCAACACGTCCCGACCCCTGGCCTGCGGGTAACCGACCCGTCGGCTCCAATCGCGGCGGTCGGCACCCCGTATCACCGGGGACCTCCTCACGACACGGGGAACTCCCGCCCACGCCACCCCGCACTCGCCCGCGGGCCCGGCGCGGAAGCGGGTCCGCCTCCCCCACGGTTCCCCGTGCTGTCATCCGCCCGGCGATCCGCCGACGGTCACCACGGGAACTCGTGAGAACCCACCGGCGCGCACACGCGTCCCAGAGAAAACGGTTAGCACATCACCGGGCGAGGGGAGCCATGAGCGAAAACGGACCTTACAACCAGCCACCGCAGAATCCTTACGGTGGCGGGGACGGCACCGGCGGCCAGCCGCCTTTCGGCCAGCCGCAGGGAGGCCCCTACGGCGACCCCGGTCAGCCCGGCCAGCCCGGATTCGGCCAGCCCGGAGGCCCGTACCCGGGCCCAGGCGGCCCCGGGCAGGACCAGGGCATGTACTCCGGCGGCCAGCCGCCCTACGGTCCTCCTGGCGGTCCCGGCGGGTTCCCGCCCCCCGGACAGCCTCCCCAGGGCGGTGGCGGTAGCAAAGCCGGCCTGTGGGTGGTCATCGGCGGCGGCGCGATCATCATCGTCTTGGTGATCGCCGTGGTCGTCATGCTGGTCACCAACGGCAACGAAGGTGATGAGGTCGCGGCCGGCCCCGACGAGACGTCGCAGACCACCGACGACGAGGAAGAGAACGAGCCCGACGAGTCGGGCGACGAGGAAACCACGACCGAGCCCGACGGCGACGCCGGTCCCGCCGGTGAGCCGCCCTTCGAGGTGCCGACCGAGCCCTGCGACGCCGTGACCGACGAGATCTCGGCCAACTTCCTGATCGCCGATGGCGGCGACAAGTCGGTCTCCGACAACAGCGCCCGCTGCACCGGCCGCGGTGACGCCCCCGAAGGCAACGGCGACGACGCGACGGGCAGCCTCCGGATCATCTACGAGGTCCCCTACACCGCGAGCGACTCCACCGAGCGGGCCGGAGAGGACTTCCAGCGGTCGGTCGACGACTTCACCGGCGAGGGCAGCTACGCCATGTACGAGGCCGAGCACCTCGAGGAGAGCAACGAGATCGACGGGCTGGGCGACGAGGCCCACTACGTGCACACCAGGAACGACATCCTCGGGGACGCACTCCCCTTCGCCGCTGTGGTGGTGCGTACGGAGAACCTCAACATCCGGGTCGAGTACGAGCTGAACGACGTCCTCGGCGACGACGAAGCCAAGGCGGCTCTCGAAATGCCGAGCGACCTCGAGGACATCATGGTCGACGCGGCGGCTGACGCGCTGAACGTCGTCGGTACCTGATTCCGCTCCTCTCGCTGGAGAGGAACACCCGAAAACTGCAGAGAAAAGGGGGCCGCGGCACGTGCCGCGGCCCCCTTCGGCGTATCCGTCGAGTCTCGCGTTGTCGCCTTACCGACCGCGCCCGGCTCCGAGAGAGGGTGACCGGGCGCGGCTGAGCGCCGAAGGCGCTCTAAGGAGTCGGAGACTCCCTGGACGTCCTAGAGGTCAGCTCGCACGCGGCGGACCGCCTCGACCATGTTGCGCAGGGCCTGCTCGGTCTCGGCGTAACCGCGCGTCTTCAGACCGCAGTCCGGGTTGGCCCACAGGTTCCCGGCATCGACGTGCGCGGCCGCCAGGCGCAGTGAACCCTCGATCTCGTCCACCGAGGGCACCCGAGGCGAGTGGATGTCGTAGACGCCCGGGCCGATGCCGCGCTTGTAGCCGCGCCGCCCCAGCTCCTCGACCAGCTCCATCCGTGAACGGGCCGCTTCGACGCTGGTGACGTCGGCGTCGAGCGCCTCGATGCCGCCGACGATCTGGTTGAACTCCGAGTAGCACATGTGCGTGTGGATGGTCGTGCTTCCCGCGACCCCCGACGTGGCCAGTCGGAAGGAGTTGACCGCCCAGTCGAGGTACGCCTGCCGCTGCTCGTCGCGCAGCGGCAGGAGCTCGCGCAGGGCGGCCTCATCCACCTGGATGTGGCGGATACCCGCGCGCTCCAGGTCGGCGACCTCGTCTCGCAGGGCCAGACCGACCTGGCGGGCGGTCTCCCCGAGCGGCTGGTCGGTGCGGACGAACGACCAGGCGAGCATGGTGACCGGACCGGTCAGCATGCCCTTGACCGGCTTGTCGGTGCGCGACTGGGCGTAGGTGATCCACTCGACCGTCATCGGCTCAGGGCGCGAGACGTCACCGAACAGGATCGGCGGACGCACGCAGCGCGAACCGTAGGACTGCACCCAGCCGTTCAGCGTGGTGGCGTAGCCGTCCAGCTGCTCGGCGAAGTACTGGACCATGTCGTTGCGCTCGGGCTCACCGTGGACGAGGACGTCCAGGCCGATGTCCTCCTGGAGCGCGATGACGCGGTCGATCTCCGAACGGAGGACCTGGTGGTACTCCTCCGTGGGCAGCTCGCCGCGGCGGTGCGCGGCACGGGCCCGGCGCAGCTCCGGGACCTGCGGGAAGGAGCCGATGGTGGTCGTGGTGAGCGTGACCTCGCTGGGCGCCCCGCGGTCCTCGGGACGCTCGTAGGCGTCCTTGCCCAGGGCGTCCAGACGGGCGCGCACCCGGGCGTCGGTGAAGGCCGGGGTCCGGGGCTCGGACGCCCCGAGTTCGGCGTCGCCGCCCTCGGAGAGCACGCGGCCCAGGAGGGCCACCTCCTTGGCCTTCTGTTTGGCGAAGGCCAGGGCCTCGCGCAGCTCGGGCGCGAGTTCGGTCTCGGCGTCCAGGTCGATGGGGACGTGGAGCAGAGAGCAGGAGGTGCTCACCGTGAGCTCGTCGCTGAAGCCCAGCAGGGTGCCGAGTTCGGCGACGGTGGCGGGCAGGTCGGCGCGCCAGACGTTGCGGCCGTCCACGACACCCGCGACCAGGCGGGTGGCGCCCAGACCGGTGACCGCGGTGAGGTCGGCGACTCCTTCGTTGTCGGTGACCAGGTCCAGGCCGACCGCCTCCACCGGCGACTCCTTGAGCACGCGCAGGGCGGCGGAGCCGATGGAGCCGAAGTAGGCGGAGACCAGCAGCGAGGGGCGCTCGGTGAGGGCACCCAGGCGCTGGTAGACGCGCTCCAGGTGGCCGACGGCGGCACGGCCCTCGTCGGTCGCCAGGATCGGCTCGTCGAGCTGGACCTCGGTGGCGCCCGCCGCCTTCAGGTCGCCCAGGAGCTTGGTGTAGGCGTCCAGGAGCTGGTCGAGCAGCTCGATGGGCTCCCAGCCCTCGGGGGCGTCGTCGGCGGCCTTGGACAGCAGTAGGAAGGTCAGCGGACCGACCAGCACGGGGCGGGTCTGGAATCCGGCCTCGGAGGCTTCGCGGAATTCGGCGACGGGCTTGTCACCGACCAGGCGAGGCCTGGTGCTCGGGGAGAGTTCGGGGACGAGGTAGTGGTAGTTGGTGTCGAACCACTTGGTCATCTCCAGCGGAGGGGCCCCCTGCTCACCGCGGGCGAGGGCGAAGTAGCGGCGCAGTTGCTCGTCCCGGTCCTCGGCCTGGGCCGGGGAGGTGAAGCGGGACGGCACGAGGTCGAACAGGACCGCCGTGTCCAGCACGTGGTCGTAGTAGGAGAACGTGTTGGAGGGGATGTCGTCCACGCCCGCCTCGCGCAGCTGGGCGTAGACGCCCTTGCGGAGGCCGGCGGCGACAGCGTCGAGCTCCTGGGCGGTGGTGCCGCCCTTCCAGTAGGACTCGCTGGCGCGCTTGAGTTCGCGGTCGGGACCGATGCGCGGGTAACCGTGCACCGTCGAACGAACGGACGGCTGGGAGGCCGCCGAGTTCTTGGCCATGTAGCTTCTCTCCCTCGTCGAAAGCCAGATCCCGGCCGCGAGGTGAGCGAGGACGCGGACACACCGAAACGCGCGCGTCATGCGCGCACGGTCGTCTCCGTCCTCGGCCCTCCCTCGGGGCACGGGACCACCGGCGGCACGGGTGCGCCGCCGGGTGGAGGCAGGTCTTCGGACTCGTGGGCGTTTCCGGCTGCAGAGCCGGCTTTCCTAGCAGTCACCGCTTCCCGGTTTTCCGACTGTTCCGGTCGGTACACCAGTGCTTATGGCGACGGTCGTTCCCACTCACCGCTGCGGGGCAGTCCCGGATTCGCACCGGGTTCCCTCTCTCGACACGCACCACCCGCCCCGGATGGGGTCCGGGGCGAAAAGTATGGAGCGTGTACCTTCCACGACTGCAAGTATAGGGAGAGCCCCCTCCGCCCTTGAACCCGGCATGGCCGCCCCCGGCCACGAGCCGAACCCGGAGCCGCGACGCGAAACCCCCGCCGTGTGCCCGGCATCACACCCGACAACAGAGTTACGTGGGAGAGCGCGCCCCCGCCTCCCCGCGAATGTTCGTCTGACGATGAACGTGGAGAAACACAGGTGAATCAGCAGGTCCGCCCGACGATGGCCCCCGATCGCCCCCTTATGACGGTCGTGATCGCCATAGTCGTCCTACTGGGGCTGGTGTTGTTGGCGACCCGGTCCTCGGGTGCCCTCGGGGAACCGGCCGACGCCCAGAACGCGGCCAACCCACCCGAGGTTGAAGAGGAACGCCTCCCGGCCACCGGTGAACCGGACGAACTCACGACCGTGGACCCCGACGCGGTCTCCGGCATCGACGAGACCGAGATCGACTACGAGGGCGACAGCGACGTCAGCGTCGCCTACCCCGTCATCCCGAACGCCACGCCGCTGACCGACTTCCTGGACCGCACCCTGACCGCCCAGGTGCACGCCTTCGACGCCGCCAACCCCGGTGCGAGTTCGTTCACGGGCGAATGGGGCCTGACCGCGGCCGAAGAGGGGATCCTCGGGGTTCGGATCACCACCGAGGAGACCGACTCCGAGGAGACCCGCGAGGGCAACAGCACCTTCTGGTACGAGACCGAGACCGGCACCGTCCACGGTTCCACCCACCTGCTCGCCGGGCAGGAGGAACTGGACGAGCTCAACGACCAGGTGCGCGAGGCCGTGGCCGACGGCCCCGCCGAGTCCTCCGCCCTGCACCCGATCAGCGCCCTCTACGACTCGGTGGGCTTCAACCCCGACGGTGACCTGGTGGTGGAGTTCGACGCCGGACAGGTCGCCCCGGCCGACGAGGGCCGGATCCACGCCGTGATCGACCGCGACGAGGCCGACGCCCTCCTGTCCGACCTGGGGCTGCGCGTGCGCGAGGCAGCCACCACGGGCGTGCAGGAGTTCTCCGTGGACGAGGCCCCCGAGACGGACAGGGACGGTTCCGCGGAGGGTGCGCCCGGCGAGCTGGCCCCGTACGAGGAAGCTGTGGACTGTTCCGACCCCGACACCGACTGCGTGGCCCTGACCTACGACGACGGCCCCGGCGGCAGGACCCCCGAGCTGCTGGACGCCCTGGACGAGCACGACGCCCGCGCCACCTTCTTCGTGACCGGCCACCCGGTGATGGAGAACCCGTGGATCCTGCGCCGCACCTACGCGGAGGGCCACGAGCTGGCCAACCACACCCTGAGCCACCCGAACCTGACCGAGACCAGCGCGGGGTCGGCCCGCGACAACCTGGAGGCGACCCAGGCCCTGGTGTACCGGGAGACCGCCTACACGATGGACCTGATGCGCCCGCCCTACGGCGCCACCGACGACACCGTCGCCGAGGTCACCGAGGACCTCGGGCTGGCGCAGATCATGTGGAGCGTGGACACCAGCGACTGGAGGGACCGCGATGCCGACCTGGTGGCCGAGCGCGCCGTCGACGGCGCCGAGGACGGCGCGATCATACTCATGCACGACATCCACGACACCACCATCGACGCCTCCGTCGACATCATTCGTGAACTGGACGAACGCGGGTACACCATGGTCACGGTGACCCAGATGCTGGGCACCACCGAGCCCGGCCAGACCTACGACGACGGCCTCCCCGAACCCCCGGAGACGGACGACGAGGAGAACGAGGACGACGCTGAGGAGGATGCCGCCGGCGACGAAGAGTGACTCCCGGTGCGCGATCCCGGCCCGGGGCTGTGTCCACATGTGGTCACAGCCCCGGGGCCAGGGGTGTTGTCGCCTATGTTGCTCCCAGCAGCCGTGTGAGCACCCTGTAATGGGACGAGGGAGTCGGGTTTTGTCGTCGAGGAGAGTTGAACCGGACCGGACTGTTCCCCGGTCCCGGGCGGGCCGCCGCCATCCGCTCTGGCCCGGGGCGATACTGGTGGCGCTGGCCCTGCCCCTGGCCTCGTGTGAGACCGGGGCGGACGGGGGCGACCCGGACCGGCTGACGGTACTGGTGGACGGGGCGGCGGAGGACGCCGACGAGGAGGTCACCGAGTGGCAGGGCGACGCGGAGGACTTTCCCGACCACCCCTATGAGCCCGAGGGGGTGGAGGTCAGCGTGGCCTACCCGGAGCTGGCGGGCGCGGAGGCGTTCACCGAAGCCCTCGCCGCCCGGGTGGACGACGAGGTCCAGGACTTCCGCGCGGGCACCCGCGATCCGGTGAGCCTGGACATCGGTTGGGAGCTGGCCGCAGCCGGGGACGGGGTGCTGGGGGTGCGCCTGTTGCGCACCGAGGAGGACATGCACGGGCTCCGCGAGGGCTACTCGACCTACTGGTACGACGCCGCGACGGACACGGCGGCCTACTCCACCGAGCTCCTGGCCGGGCAGGAGGAACTGGACGAGCTCAACAGCATCGCCCGCGAGGAGCTCGCCGAGGACGAGGACGTGGACGTCGAAGGCCTGTGGCCGGTGCTGCGGACCTACGACTCGATCGGCTTCAACGACGACGGCGATCTGGTCGTGGAGTTCGACGACGGACACCTGTCCCCCATCGTCGAGGAGCACGTGCCCGACGCGGAGCCCGGCCGCAAGACCGTGGTGGTCGAGCACGAACAGGCCGCGCCGCTGCTGTCGGACCTGGGAGAGCGGGCCAGGGAAGCCTCCCTCGTGGACGAGCCCGACCTGGACCTGCCACAGGCCGACGGCGAGGAGGGCGCAGCGGACGAAGAAGAGGCTGACACCGACCCGCCCGGCGTCTTCACCGCCGGTGAAGAGGGCGTGGACTGCTATGACGGCGAGACCAAGTGTGTGGCGCTGACCTTCGACGACGGGCCGGCTGAAGCCACACCGCACCTCCTGGACATTCTGGACGAGGAGGAGGTGACCGCATCGTTCTACCTCAACGGCGGCCCGGTCCTCACCCGTCCGGGGGTACTGCGGCGGACCTACGCCGAGGGACACGAGATCGCCAACCACGGCGACGAGCACGACCCCCTGAACCGGATCGACGACGCCGAGGAGCTGACCGCCCAGGTGGCGGCGGTGAGCGCGATGATCCGCCGACAGACCGGGTACACGGTGGACCTGTTCCGACCGCCCTTCGGCGCCACTGACGCGGACGTCAACGCCGAGGTCGAGGAACAGGACATGGCGGAGATCATGTGGACGGTGGACAGCCAGGACTGGGACGGGCTGGACCCCGACGAGATCGTGGAGCACGTGCTCACGGAGGTCGACCACGGCGCGGTAGTCCTGCTGCACGACCCCCAGCCCGCCACCCTGGTGGCCGTTCCGGAGATCATCGAAGAGCTCCGGGCCGACGACTTCGAGTTCGTGACCACCACCCAGGCGCTCGGCGGCCCCTCGCCCGGCAGGATGTACCCGGACGGCTGGGACGGCGACTGGTAGGCCGCGCAGCACTCGGCACTGCGGCCGGCGGGGCACACAACCCCCACCGGCCGCTTCCGGACGGCTCAGAGCGTTCGAGAGTGCCTCGGGGCTGCCGCGGAGCGTGGATGCCGACGCCCTGAGAGTCTGCGGGCGGCCCGTTGGCGCCCGGTCAGTTGGCGTGCGGGGTCCCCTGCACCACCTTCAGAACCGGGGCCGGGGCGTCGGAGCCGACCGCCTCCTGCAGGGAGCTGTAACCCGAGGCGCGGACCAGCCGCGCCAAGCCGCGGTGGATCCGGCGGGGCCACAGCGGGCCGCCGTAGATCAGCCCGGTGTAACCCTGCACCAGGGTGGCACCCGCCCGGATGCGGTCCCACGCGTCACCGGGGGTCTCGATGCCGCCGACCGCGACCAGGGTCACCCGGTCACCCACCTTGGCGCGCAGGCGGCGCAGGACCTTGAGCGAACGCTCCTTGAGCGGGGCGCCCGACAGGCCGCCGGCACCGGCCGCCTCGACTTCGGTGCCGGAGGAGTCCAGCCCGGCGCGGGAGATCGTGGTGTTGGTGGCGATGATCCCGTCGAGCCCTTCTGCCAGCGCCAGGTCGGCGACGGCGTCCACGTCCTCGTCGGCCAGGTCCGGTGCGATCTTCACCAGCAGCGGCAGCTCGGAACGGCCCGCCTCGGTGAGAGCATCGCGGACCGCGGCGACCAGGGGGCGCAGCTGTTCCACACCCTGGAGGTTGCGCAGACCAGGGGTGTTGGGCGAGCTCACGTTGATGACCATGTAGTCGGCGTAAGGCGCCAGCCGCAGGGCGCTCAGCGCGTAGTCGGCGGGAGCCTCGTCCTCGGGGGTCACCTTGGTCTTGCCGATGTTGACCCCGACCACCGGACCACCGCTCTGGTGGTGCAGGCGCTCGGCGACCAGCGCGGAACCCTCGTTGTTGAAACCCATCCGGTTGACGATGGCGCGGTCGGCGACCAGCCGGAACAGGCGCGGTTTCGGGTTTCCGGGCTGCGGCTGAGCGGTGACGGTGCCCACCTCGACGTAACCGAAGCCAAGGGCGGCCAGCCCGCGAGGGCTCTCCGCGTTCTTGTCGAAACCGGCCGCCATGCCCAGCGGGCCGGGGAACTCCCGGCCCAGCGCGTGCACGGTCAGCTCGGGTTCCCTCGGCCCCAGGACCTTGCCCATCGCCTCGGCGGCGCCGGGAAGGGCGGTCACACCGCGCAGCGCGGCGAAGCTCAGCTTGTGGACCTTCTCCGCGTCCATGTGGCGCAGGACCGAGCTGAAGAGGATCTGGTAGAACACGGCTATCCGTTTCCGTCGCCCTCGCGCTCTGCGAGGAAGCGTTCGAGTTCCGCGCCGAGTTCGTCGGCGGTGGGCAGGCCCGCGTCGTCCTCGGTCAGCGGGGTGGGCCCACCGTCCTCGTCCGAACGCGAGGACATGATGTCGTCGTACTGGCGTTCCAGGTTGGCCACCACGCGCTGGATCTCCTCGGAGGCGGCGACCTGCTCCTCAATCTCCACGTCCGTGGCCCCGGCGACCTCCTCAAGCCCGCTCGTGGGCATGGCGAGGCCGGTGGCTCCGGCGACGTACTCGGAGGCGGCGATGGCCGCGCGCGGGTACGTGGACTGCGCCAGGTAGCTGGGCACGTGGATGGCGTAGCCGATGAAGTCGTGGCCGCTCTCCCCCAGGCGGAACTCCAGCAGCGAGGACGCGCTGCCGGGTACCTCGACGCGGCCGATCCACGGGGTGTGCCCCGCGACCAGCTCGGGCCGGGTCGAGTGCGGAGTGACCGTGACCGGCCGAGTGTGCGGCACCGCCATGGGGATGCCGTTGACGCTGATGGACAGCGAGACCGCGAACCGGTCGACCAGGTGCTCGGCGGCCGCGACGAAGGCCTCCCACTCGCGGTCCGGCTCCGGCCCGTGCAAGACGAGGAAGGGGTTCTCCTCGTCGTCGTGCATCCGGTACAGGGCGAGCTTGGGCGGGGTGTACTCGGTCCAGGTGTTCTCAACGAAGGTCATCGACGGCCTGCGGGAGCGGTAGTCCACCAGGCGGTCGGTGTCGAAGCTCGCGACCTCCTCGGCGGTGAACCGTTCGAACAGAGCCTCCGACATCTGGCGGCCCGCGTTACCGGCGTCAACGAAGCCGTCCAGGCAGACGAGCATTGCCAAGCCGGTGACATCGTCGAAGCCGGGATGGAGTTCGTACAGATCTGCGGGGTCACGCACCGGGTCTCGTCTCCAAAGCTGGTCGGGATCACAGGGCGAGCCGCCCACCCTGGCCTGACGGGGAAGTCCGGTATGGCCCCCTTCGGGTTCGGTGCGCCCTGCTTTTCCACAATACCGACCCGGGGCGGGTGGGACCGGCCCCCAACCCCCCAGACGTGACGACGGCCACACCAAAGGTCATGGCGGTGAGTGTTCGGAAAGGTGGTGACTGGACGCCGGGTCCGAGTGCGGGTGTCGCGGACGCCGGTGGACAGCGCGGAAGCGGGAGGGCGGGGTCCCGTAGTACCCGACGAACACCTGTCGGAGGGCCTCGGCCGAACCGAACCCGCAGCGGGCGGCCACCTCGGTGACGGAGAGGGCGGTGGACTCCAGCAGGTCGGCTGCGGCCTCGGCGCGGGCCCGGCGTACCAGGTGGCTGGGCGGGTGTCCGGTGTGGGCGAGGCAGAGACGGTGGAGGTGGCGTGTGCTCACCCCCGCCGCCCGGGCGAGCCCGGTCGCGGAGAGGTTGCCGTCCAGGTGGGTGCGGATATGCGCGAGTACGCCGCGTACCAGCGTGTCCTCCGGGTCGAGGGTGGTGAGCACGCTCATCTGCGCTTGGTTTCCGGGGCGCTGGAAGTAGGTGACGAGGATCCGCGAGACCAGGCGGGCCAGGGACGGCCCGTGGTCTTCGGCCACGAAGTCCAGGGTCAGGTCGAGCGCGCTGGTCACCCCGGCCGAGGTCGACACGGCGTCGTCGCGGACGAAGATCGGGGCCGGGTCGACGTTCACCCCGGGGTGGCGTTCGGCCAGCTCGCGGGCGAAGTGCCAGTGGGTGGTGGCGCGGCGGCCCTCCAACAGCCCGGCCGCGGCGAGCACACTCGACCCCGTGCACACGGAGGCCACCCGCCGGCTCTCCCGGGCCAGGCGACGCACGTGCGCGACCAGGCGCATGCTCCGTGCCGCGTGCCTGTGCCCCCAGCCGCCCGAGACCACCAGGGTGTCGAGCGGCCCGGTGAGGTCCTCGAGCGCCGCCTGGCTCTGTACGGTGAGGCCGGAGGAACAGCGCACCGGGCCGCCGCCCAGGGTCGCGAGGGTCGTCTCGTAGGACGATTCGCCGGACAGGAGGTCGTTGGTGGTGGCCAAGGTCGAGGTGACCGAAGAGATCTCCAACAGCTCCGCGTCGGAGTAGGCCACCACGACGACCCTGCGTGCAACCATCTCGCCGCCCCCCGGACGCGCCTGGGCTACGTCGACCTGGTCCGTTCGGACGGGTTTCCCAGGATTTCGGACCAACTCCAGGCTACGCCTGGCCCCCGGAACCGCATCGGCGAAGTCTGGTGGGCATGACGTCCACACCCAGGTCCCGGAACTCAGGCACACAGAACTCCAGTGCACAGGACTCCGGAAAGCGGGGCTCCGGAACACAGAACACCGGCGCACGGCGTGCGGGGGCATCGGCCCCGGACACGTCGGCGAGGACGGCGGCACCGACGCTGAGCGCCCCGGACACGCGGAGCACCACCACAGTCCTACTGGAGCGGTGGTGGCCGACCCTGATCGCAGCCACGGCCGCCGCCCTCACCGTCTCCGGTGGCGGGGACGGCGGGGGGCTGGTCTTCCTCCTGTTCACCCTGCCGGTCATGTACCTGGCCATCGCGGTCCTGGACCGGCCTTGGACCAGCTGGCCGACGGTGGTGTCGGTGGCCGCCCTCTACTTCCTGCTGGAGGGCGCGGGCGTGACGGCCTGGCCGGTCGTTCTCGGTTTGGGGGCCGTGCTGGTCGTGCTCGGACTGGCGGGTGGCGCACTGCGCCGCCCGGGTGTGTTCGCCCTCCAGACCCCGGCGCTCGTGGTGTTCGGCGGCGCCGGGATCCTCGCCCTGGCCGTATCCGCCCAGGCGGCGGTCGCGGTGGTGGCGCTCGGCCTGCTCGCGCACGCCGTATGGGACGCCGCGCACTGGTGGACCCGGAAGGTGATCTCCAAGTCCCTGGCCGAATGCTGCATGGTCTACGACACCACTGTCGGCGCCGCCATCTTGGTGTTCCTCCTGGTCCCGCCGTTCTGAGCCGGTACGGGCCCGGTCAGCTCTGCCCGGAGACGCGCAGTGCGCGCAGCCGGTTGAGGGTGGCGGCCACCTCGTGCCGGCGTGGTAGCGCGTAGTCGCCGCCGAAGCTGTCGCCGAGCAGGCTGACCCCCTTCTCGGCCAGGGCGGCCTCCAGGGAGTCCAGGGCCTCGGCCAGGGTGCGGGAGCCGTCGAGGTGTTGCCCGCTGACCAGCGCTCGCAGAGCCAGCCCCGCCCCGGTGATCTGGCCGGGGTCGACGAACTGTTCCACCGAGCGCACGTCGATGTCGCTCTCGCCGAAGACCAGCACGTCCATGTCCCGGCGCTTGAGTTTGCTCCTGCCCTTGCCGGTGCTGTCGCTGACCGACTCCGGGGCGACCACGCGGGCGCGCGGCAGGGCGAACTCGGCGTCCACGCGCTTGTGGGCCAGTTCCTGGGCGCGCTCAGTGACGTCGTGCGGGTGGTAGGCGTCCAACATGATCACCTGGTCGGCGACGTCGAAGTAGTCGCCGCTGCCGCCCATGACCAGGATCGTGGAGACCCGGTGCTCACGGTGCAGGGGACGCACCAGGTCGATGAAGGGCACGAGGGGTTCGCGGTCACCGTGCACCAGGGCCTGCATGCGGTCGTCGCGAATCATCAGGTTGGTGGCTGTGGAGTCCTCGTCCACCAGCAGGGTCCGGGAACCCGCCTCGACGGCCTCGCAGATATTGGCCGCCTGCGAGGTGGAACCGGACGCGTTCTCGGTACGGAAGTCGCTCGTGTCGGCCCCGGTGGGCAGGTTGCGCACGAAGGGGCTGACGTCGACCCGCTCCACGCGGCGCCCCTCCTCAGCGCGGATCTTGACCGCGTCGTCCCGGGTCACCACCAGTTCCCGGCCGTCACCGGGCACGTGGTCGTAGACCCCCCGCTCCAAAGCGTGCAGCAGGGTGGACTTGCCGTGGAAACCGCCGCCGACGATCAGGGTGATGCCCTCCGGCACCCCCATCCCCGTCACGGTGCCGCGGTGCGGCAACTCGAAGCTCACCCGCAGGCTCTCGGGCGAGTCGAAGGGCACGGTGCCCTCCCCGGCCATCGGTTCGTCGCTCACCCCGCTGCGGCGGGGCAGGATCGCCCCGTCGGCCACGAAGGCGGTCAGGTCCCGCTCAGTGAGCGCCGCGCGCAGGGCGACGGTGTCGGCCACGCTGTCCGCGAAGCCTTGCGCCTCCTTCTGGTCGATCTCGTCCCAGTCGAGGTCGTCGACCAGTTCCGGGACGGCGCCGCACAGTTCCCGCTCGGCGGTCCGGCCGTCGATCCGCCGACCGTGGCCAGGCAGGTCGATACCGATCCGCAGGTCGAGGGCGCCGTCCGCGGTGATCTGGCAGGAGGAGCGCGCGATGACCTCCTGGCCGCCGGTGTCGATCTTCAGCAGCGACCCCTTCAGCAGCCTGCGGGCGCGCCGTCCGAGGTAGTCGGCGGTGGCCCGGCGGCGCACCGGGTCGGCGTAGGCGCTGGCCGGGATACCGGCGTCGGGGCGCAGGATCCGGATCCGCGAGGGCGGCGCGAAGGGGTCGGCCTGCACGCGCTGCACGGTGAGCGTGAAGTCACCGAAGTCCCAGTCGCCCTTGAGCGACTTGTAGCGCCCGTAGGAGGCGCCCTGCATCTTCAGGAGCTCCGCAGAGAGCCGGGCCTCGTCGCGCTTGCCGCGGATCGGCTCGGGTTCGGGCTTGCTGCCTCCGCCGCTGCCGCCGCGGCCGCCACCGCCGCCGTACCGGCGTCCCTGGCCGCCGCTCCCGCGCTGTCCCGCCATCGGTTCCCCCTGTGTTGCTACAACTGCACTTCCCCGCCAGGTTAGGCCGTTCGAACGAATCCTGCTCCGGCCCTGTGGACCATCGGGTCCGCCCAGATCACAGGGGCTCCGGAGGGAGACATGCCACATGCGCGGAAGGTCTGCGCGCCCCGGTGCGTCCGTTGCCTGCCCTGTTCCCGCCAACTAGGTTGCAGGCACGTCCCCCGTGGAAGAGGAGTTCCGTATGAGCACTGTTCTGTTCGCCCCGGAAACCTTCAACCTCGCCGAGACGACGCGGGCCATCGAAGTGGCCCGGCGGTTGCGGGACCGGCACGAATGCGTGTTCGCCGGATACTCGGAGCGGTACGCGGGCCTGGTCGAGGAGGCGGGGTTCGAGTACCACCCGCTCACCCCCGAGCTCACCGACGAACAAGCGGACCAAGTCATCCGCTTCGACCAGGGTCGGAGCCTGAGCCACCCGTTCACGGAAGAGATGGTGCGGGCCCGGGTCGAGCGCGAAATGGAGTTGAACACCCTCCTGCGGCCGGCCGCGACCGTCATCGGCTCGACACTGAGCCAGCTTGTCTCCGCGCGGGCCAGCAGAATCCCCCTGGTGTACGTGAAACCGTTCGCCTATTCGTGGCCGCACCTGCGCCAGGCCCGTTCCATCCCGGTCCTGGACGGCGGGGGCCGCGTGGCGGAAGCAGTCAACGCAGGGTCGGCGGCGCTGCTCCGCGAGGCCGCCCGGTACACCTCGTACAAACCCGCGGGCTTCCAGAAGGTCGCCCGGGCGTACGGCGTGGAACTGCCCCGCAAAACTGTCGAGGCGCTGGACGGGGACGTCAACCTCGTCGCGTCGATCTCCGGCTACCTGCACCGCTACCTGCTCCCGCCGAACTACCACTGGGTGGGGCCGGTCTACGCGCGCCTCGACCTCGAGGTCCCGCCAGGGGTCTTCCAGCTGGTCGACGCGGCCAAACGTGAGCACCGGCCGGTGATCTACTTCGCCATGGGCAGCTCCGCCAACCGGGACCTGGTGCTCCGGGTCCTGGGTGAGCTCTCCCGGCTGCCGGTGACCGTCGTCGCGCCGGTCTCCCGATATCTGGACGCGGGCGACCGGGAACGCCTCGGCCCCCACGTGCACGTGTTCGACCTGCTCCCGGCGCACAAGCTGGGTGACCTCATCGACGCCTCGGTCATCCACGGCGGTGAGGGCACCGTGCAGACCGCCGTGGCCTCGGGGAAGCCGTTCGTGGGGATCGGCCTGCAACTGGAGCAGCGGTGGAACGTCGACGACTGCGTCCGGTTCGGCAACGCCGTGGGCCTGAGCCCCGCCAAAGCCGGGGGCGAGCGGCTGCGCTGGGCGTTCGAGACCGTCCTGCGCGATCCGTATACGCGCTCCCGAGCTCAGGAACTCCAGCGCCGCCTAGCCGGAGTCGACGGGGCCGCGGCGGCCGCGGACCACATCCACTCCCTGGTCACGGGGGCCAGGGGGTGAGGGTGCCCACCTCGTGGACGCGCGGGAGAGCTCCAGTGAGGGCGGACCGCGCGGCGGCGAGGACGCCCTCGGAGATCTCCCCGTCGGTGAGCCAGCGGGTGCCGCCGTTGTGGCGTTGGTAGCCCAGAACCGCTTGGTGGGTGGGCAGGTCCAGCACGGGCGGCGGCAAGGTGGTCAGCGGGTTGCGGGAGGCGCTCCCCCACACTTCCACCACCACGGCCCGCTTCGACAGCAGTGGTTCCACCGCGGTCAGGACCCGTTCGCGGTGGGGTGTGTGCACCCAGGCCACCAGCAGGTCGAAAGGGGCGGGTTCGTGGGCGCTCCCAGTCGTGGTTCCGGTTGCGCGGACCGCTTCCGTGAGCGCACCGGGATCACCCCACTCCGAGCGGACCCAGCGAACCCCTCTGGGCGGCGCCCGCCACGGGTTGCGGCTGGGCACCACCAGCTCCCAGCCGAGTCCGGCCAGCCCTCGCACGGCACCGGACAGCATCCCCGTGCCGCCGATCACCAGTGCGCGTCCGCGCAGCCCGTCCAAGGCGTCGACGGGGTCAGCGTGAGTGTCGTTCATAACGCCCACGGTGCAACCCCGAGTCCACTTGAGGTCAAGGGGGACGGTGCCTGGGATTTCCACCACGGGGAGAGTCGGGGAGGCAGTTGAAGGTGGAGGCCGATCTGCCTGGCATTCCACCTCGTGCCTCGGGGGCTGGGGCGGGCCCGCCCCGACCCCCGAGGTGGCCGACCGTCCGGGAAGGAGGAACCCGTACCGGCCGACCGAGGTGGCCACAGCCCGCCCGGCAGGCAAGGGGGAACCCCCGGGAGGCGTGCCCCGGCACCTCCGAGGAGGGGGCGGAAGTGCCGTGGAACCATTCTTACCGAACTCGAGGCGCCCGCGGGCGAAAACCGGAGGAGTTCCTTGAGGCTCCCTGAGCACAAATGCCCCCAACGACCCCGAAACCGGACCCCAAAACTTCATGGGAATTCCGGCCACAACCGCACTCGTACCATCGAAAAGCCGGACCGAGCCCGACCGACAAAAAGGCCTCACCCGGACTGCTCCTGGGTGAGGCCTCTTGACCGCGCTCGGTCTGCCCGAAGAATGCGGTGCCCAATGGGGCACCCCGTGCCTCGGGGGCTGGGGCGGGCCCGCCCCGGCCCCCGAGGTGGCCGACCGTCCGGGAAGGAGGAACCCGTACCGGCCGACCGAGGTGGCCACGACCCGCCCGGCAGGCAAGGGGGAACCCCCGGGAGGCGTGCCCCGGCACTTCCGGGGAGGGGTCGGAAGTGCCGTGGAACCATTCTTACCGGATCCGCAGCCGCTGCGCGTGGGAAATCAAGATTTCGTCGGGATTCGCTTTCTGGCCAACGGAACGAATCAGACCATAGCCGCCCGGAACGCTCGGTCGTGATCGTCGACGGGGCCATCCTCGAGGTCGCCGACGAACACTGCGACTGCCCGACCGCCCTTCTCCTCGATCTCCGCGGCCAGCCTCTTCCACTCCACGAGGTTGGGGTGCTGGAACTCGGTGCAGGCCTCCGCAGGGGCCAAGGCCGCCATCGCCGCGGCCAAGCGGCCCGGGGTGAGTTCGTAAGTGGCGGTGCCGGATGTGTGGCCGCACTCGATCGCCAGGACGATGGCGGGCAGAGGGCTCGTACCGACATTGGTCAGCCCGAATGCCGTCTCGCCGTCACGGTGCACACCAACCCCGTAGGCCGCGGGGCGCACCCAGCCGGCGTGCCCCGCCTCCAAGCGCTCACGGGCCGCGTGGATCTCTTCCTTGGTGACCCACTGCTCCACGGCCGACCCCCTCGGCCCGATGCTCGGGTTCAGGTTGCCGGTGGCGAAGGTGACGGCGTCGCCGCCGATCATGACGCGGTCTCCGACCAGGCGCAGGTCCAGGTCGCCGCCGCGTGCCGAGGCCTGGTGTGCGGTGAGTTCGGTACGGCCGAGGCGCTCGGCCCAGAAGGGGGTCAGAACGGTGTGCGCGCTGCCGGTCACCGGGTCTTCGGACACCCCGACGCCGGGGGCGAAGAACCGGGAGACGATGTCGTAGGCGCGACCTCCGCGGGAACCGGTGGCCGTGTCCCCGCCGCGGGCTGTGACGATGACCCCGCGCGCCGGGATGGCGGTCAGTGCGCGCTGGTCCGGAGAGAGGGACCGGACGGTGACCTCGTCTGCCACCTCGACCAGCAGGTCGTTGGTTCCGCCACGGCCGACCCACAACGGTTCGGCGCCCAAAGCCTCCGCCAACCCTGCGGGAACCTCCTCCCGCACGGCCGGGCGGGCCGGGAAGTCCATCCAGAGCCTGCCGTCCCGGAGCTCCACGGTGAGGACCCCGCTGCGGGTACTGAATCGGATCGGCCCTTCCACACCCTGCTCGGTGAGGGCGTGCGCGGTGGCCAGGGTCGCGTGTCCGCACAGGTCGACCTCGACCTCGGGGGTGAACCAGCGCAGCTCGAAGTCGGCTTCGGCGCTCTCGATCCGACGGGCGAAGGCGGTCTCGGAGAGGTTGAACTCGGCGGCGATGCCCTGGGCCCAGGCGTCGTCGTAGGGTTCGTCCACGACGAGGACGGCTGCGGGGTTCCCGGACAAGGGCTGGCTGGTGAAGGCGTCGACGACGCGGTACTCGGGCATGGGTCCATTCTGCCGGGGAAACTGAAGCAACCAAGGTCCGATCCGGAGTGGATTGGAGCTATTCGCGAGGTCGGCGCCCCAACCGGTCGGCCCCTCCTGCTCGCAGGACCCCTTCTACTGGCAGGACCCCTCTACTGCAGGTGGGGTTCGTCCAGAATGAACATGGTCTGGGTGCTCTTGACCTCGGGCAGGCGTTGGAGCCGTTCCAGGACGAAGGTGCGCAGGGCCGCGGCGTCGGCCACCCGGACGAGCAGGAGGAGGTCGACGTCGCCGGACACCAAGGCGGCGTGGTCGACTTCGGGGATGTCCCGCAGGTACTCACGGAACTTCTCCCAGGAGTGCTGCTCTATCCGCACGGAGACGTAGGCGGAGAGCGCCGTGCCGTACTTCTCGGGGTCGATGACGGCCGAGAAGCCCCGGATCACCCCCTCGTCGCGCAGACGTTCGAGGCGGGAGTAGGCGTTGGCCCGGGAGATGTGCGCACGCTCGGCGACGGCACGGATCGACATCCGGCCGTCGTCACACAGGAGAGCTATGATGCGACGGTCGGTGTCGTCCAGCTGCACGGCCATGTGTCTTACCTCATACCGTCCGCATGGTGGACAAGTTAGATGATGTGTCACTCAGATCCGATTACCGAACAGTTCGTCCAGCATCGACGTAGAGCCATCGACAATATGGGGTGATTCGCCGCATATTCAAGACATGAAGCACACCGATGAGCGATCTCGTCCGGTTCCTCCTCTGCCCTCCCAGGAGCCGGTGCGCTTGGTGGACCGGCACGGCCGACGTCATGAACACTCCTCGTTCTCCACTCCCGACCACGCCGTACTCGCCGAGCTCCACCGGGCCATGGTCATCGGACGCCGCTTCAACGAGCAGGCCAGCACCCTCGCCCGACAGGGCCGCCTCGCTGTGTACCCGTCCTCAATGGGACAGGAAGCAGCCCAGGTCGGCGGGGTGCTGGCACTGTCCGAACGGGACTGGCTCTTCCCCAGCTACCGCGACAGCGTCGCCATGGTCACGCACGGCGTGGACCCGGTAGAGACGCTCACCCTCTTCCGGGGCGACTGGCATTCCGGCTACGACCCGAACCGCAACCGGTGCGCGCCCCAGTGCACGCCGCTGGCCACCAACGCCTCCCACGCGGTCGGCCTGACCTACGCCGCCCGCAGAAAGGGCCACGACGTGGCCGCCCTGGTCTTGATGGGCGACGGCGCCACGAGTGAGGGCGATGCCCACGAGGCCTACAATTTCGCGGCCGTGTGGAACACCCCCGTGGTGTTCCTGGTCCAGAACAACCACTGGGCCATCAGCGTTCCGGTGCACAAGCAGAGCGCGGCGCCCACTCTGGCGCACAAGGCCGTCGGCTACGGCATGCGCGGATACAACGTGGACGGCAACGACGCGGCGGCGGTGCACGCCGTGGTCGGGCACGCCCTGGCGGAAGCGCGCGGCGGGGGCGGACCCGCCATCGTCGAGGCGCTGACCTACCGGATCGACCCGCACACCAACTCCGACGCCCCGCAGCGCTACCGGGACGCTGCCGAGGTGGAGTACTGGAGCGAACGGGACCCGCTGGCGCGGATGGAGGCCCTGTTGCGCAACGAGCAGATCGTCGACGACGGCCTCCTGGAGATCTACGAGCGCGACGGCCAACGCGTCGCCACCGCGGTCCGCGAACGGATGGCCGGTGCGGACAGACTCGACCCGGACTCCCTCTTCACCGATGTGTACGCGGCGGTACCGGAGTCCCTGGAACGGCAGCGGCGGGACCTGGCCGCCGAAGTCGCGGAGGCCGAGCAGACCGGACAGTCTGCGCAGATCGAGCAGGCCGAGGAAGAGTCGGCGCGCCGGGAACTCCGGGGGGTGTGAGGCGATGGCACACGCGTCCCCCAGCCCCGCATCCTCCGAGGCCTCCCTGACGGTGCCCGCCCCCGCGCCCGCCACGGGGATGAGCGGAACGCCCGAGGCACCCGAGGTCACCATGGGCGCCGCGCTCAACCACGCCCTGCACGACGCCATGGCCGAGGATCCCGACGTGGTGGTCTACGGGGAGGACGTCGGTCCGCTGGGCGGTGTCTTCCGTGTCACGGACGGACTGACCGCCGAGTTCGGTGAGGAGCGCTGTTTCGACTCCCCGCTGGCCGAGTCCGGGATCGTGGGCACCGCGATCGGCATGGCCATGTACGGGATGCGTCCCGTGGTGGAGATGCAGTTCGACGCCTTCGCCTACCCCGCCTTCGAGCAGGTGGTCTCCCACCTGGCCAAGATGCGCAACCGGACGCGGGGGGCGGTGACACTGCCGGTGGTGATCCGGGTGCCGTACGGCGGCGGTATCGGCGGGGTGGAACACCACAGCGACTCCTCCGAGGCCTATTACACGCACACGCCCGGACTGCGCGTGGTTACCCCAGGGACCCCCGCCGACGCCTACTCCATGATGCGCGAGGCGATCGCCTGCGACGATCCCGTGGTCTTCCTGGAGCCGAAGCGGCGCTATTGGGCTAAGCAGTCCGTGGAACTCCCGGTGCGCACCGAGCCGATGGAGCGGTCCGTGGTGCGCCGCCCCGGGGCGGACGTGACGCTCATCGCCTACGGACCGATGGTCGAGACCGCGTTGGAGGCGGCCGGGGAGGCAGCTGGGGAACCGGACAGAGAGATGGCTGGGAAGGCAGTCGACGGGGGACACGGCATCGACGTCGAGGTCGTGGACCTGCGCCAGTTGGCGCCGTTCGACGACGAAACCGTCACCGCTTCGGTCCGCCGTACCGGGCGTGCGGTGGTGGTGCACGAAGCATCGGTCTTCGGTGGATACGGCGCCGAGGTCGCGGCGCGCGTCACCGAGCAGTGCTTCCACTACCTGGAGGCCCCGGTACTGCGGGTCGGCGGGCTAGACGTCCCCTATCCCCCGCCGAAGCTGGAGGAGCACCACCTACCCGGGGTCGACCGGATTCTGGCGGCCTTCGACCGCCTCCAGTGGGAGTCCGAGTGGGTGGAGGGCCGGTGAGCACGTTCGAACTCCCCGACCTGGGTGAAGGCCTGACCGAAGCCGAGATCGTGTCCTGGCTGGTCACGGAGGGCGAGGAGATCGCCGTCGACCAAGCCGTGGTGGAGGTGGAAACCGCCAAGGCTTCGGTGGAGGTCCCCTGCCCCTTCAGCGGCACCGTCACCCGACTCCATGGCGCGGAAGGTGAGGTGGTCGCGGTCGGCGCACCCCTCATCACGGTCACGAGCGGTCCGGATGCTGGGGCGAGCTCGCGTGACGAACGTGGAATACGGGATACTCGAACCACCGTGCCCGACGCACGGGACGGCCCCGACCCCGCGGGCGGCAACGGCGCCGCCGACAGCGAAGCGGGTTCCGGCGCGGTCCTCGTGGGTTACGGCACGGCTTGGGGCACGCGGTCCAAGCGCCGCGGTGCCCCCAGGGCGGGCGGGCCGCCCGGGTCAACGGCGACCAGCGGCGGCCCGCCCACCAACCCTGCTGCACCACTGGGCGGAAGCCCGGGTGTGCCCCCTTCCCGGTCCGGAGCCGGGACCGGGGTAGAGGCCGAGACCGGTGCGGGGCCGACCCGGGTGGTGTCACCCCTGGTACGCCGCCTGGCACGGGAGAACGGGATCGACATCACCGCGCTGCACGGCAGTGGGGAGGGCGGTCTGATCCTGCGCCGCGACGTCGAGCCGCTGATCGGCGCCCCGGCCGCGGGTACGGCCGCGGGTACGGTCACGGGTACGGCCACGGGTGCGGTCACGGGTACGGCCACGGGTGCGTTTGAACAGGAAGGGCCATCCGGGAAGGAAGGCACAACCGAGGCACCCGGGGAACCTGGGAAGTCCGAGGGGCCCGGGGAACCTGGGAAGTCCGAGGGGCCCGGGGAGCCTGGGACGCACCGGTCGCCACTGCGTGGGGCGCACCGGGTCATGGCCGAACACCTGTCGCGGTCACGGCGGGAGATCCCTGAGGCGACGGTGTGGGTAGACGTCGACGCTACCGGGATGCTGGACCTGCGCAGGGAACTCAACGATGCCGCACCGGACCGCCCGGTGAGCGTGCTGGGGCTAGTGGCGCGGTTTGCCCTCCTCGGGCTGACCCGGTTTCCCGAACTCAACGCCCACTTCGATACCGCCCGTCAGGAGACCGTCCGCTTCGACGCCGTGCACTTGGGATTCGCCGCCCAGACCCCGAGGGGTCTCGTGGTCCCGGTACTGCGCGAGGCCCACACGCTCACCACCCGAGAACTCTCCTCCGCGCTGGGCGAGCACGCGGATGCCGCCCGGTCCGGCGAGACGGCCCCCGAGGACCTGCGCGGCGGAACGTTCACAGTGAACAACTACGGCGTGTTCGGCGTAGACGGGTCAGCCGCGATCATCCACCACCCGGAGGTGGCGATCTTGGGTGTGGGCCGTATCCTGCGCCGCCCCTGGGTGGTCGGCGATGACGTGGTGCCCCGCCCGATCACGGAACTCACCCTGACTTTCGACCACCGGGTGTGCGACGGAGGCGTCGCCGGCGGCTTCCTGCGCTGGGTCGCCGACTGCATGGAACGCCCCCACCTGCTGCTCGGGGATCTCTGACCCGTTCCGGGACCTCTGACCCGCGCGGGTACCTCTGACCCGCGCGAGGACCTCTGCCAGCCACTCATTGAGTGCTATTCCTTGGACACTGTGGTGAGCCTTGCCGTCGTGACCTCAGTTGGGTCGGCACATGTGGGGCACCGGTGGGCGGGGGTTTGTTGCTGGTGCGGGTTTCCCCGTTTCCTGCCGCTTGATGGTGGCCGTCTCCGCTGCGCGCGTCAAGGTCGTCGCCGTCGAAGCGCTGGCGCGCTATCGGAGGCGCTCCACCTTGACCCGCTTCGCTACGACGG